>CAZDYT010000243.1:0-6231 GCA_964509395.1 uncultured bacterium | reverse complement strand
CGCGGGCGCCCTGGAAGGTGTTGAAGAAGACGATGAAGAACACGATGAGCCAGGCGAGGACCACCTTGGCCGCGATCCCGAAGCCGAAGATCATCGTGACGAGCGGGACGAGGGCGATGCGGGGCAAGGAGTTCAGCGCGACGATGTAGGGCCCCAGGATCAGCGCGAGCCGGTCGTTCCGGCCGAGGACGAGTCCGGCGACGAAGCCGGTCGAGACGCCGACGGCGAACCCGAGCGCGGTGGACTCGAGGGTCGAGAGCAAGAGCTCCCAGAGCGGGACCCGGACGGCTGAGGAGTTGAGGTACCAGAAGCGGGCCCAGATCGCCGAGGGCCGGCTGATGAAGAACGGATCGACGAAGTAGATGACCCGCGAGACGCGCTTGGTGACGGCCGGATGCGTGAGCCCTTCCCAGAGGCCCAGCATGGCGACGAGGAGGCCGAAGCGCCACAGGGCGATCCGTGCGCGCTCGCTCATGGGCTCCCGCGGCCTCCCTGTCCGGCGTCCGTCTGCCACCTCCGCCCGCCGGGCGTCCTCCCGGCGTCAGCCCGACGTCGCCTGACGGTCGACGAGCCCCGCGCGTTCGGTCGGAGCGCTCCGGGCGCGGGCTTGGCGCGCGCAATTCTCCTCCGGTCGCGACGGCTCCGGCCTGCGGCCTTCGCGGCGTCGCTCCCTTTGTTCCCCCTCCGAGTCAGCTCCACGTAGAGCTCGATCTCGTGGCCGTCCGGGTCTCGCGTCGAGATTGAGCGGCTCGTCCCGCTCTGCCAGTCACCAAAGACGGCCAACCCCTGGCCGAGGAGCGCCCGGCGCGCTGCGTCCAGATCCTCGCGGGTCGTGCCGATCTTGAAAGCGACATGGTAGAGCCCGGGAGCCCCGGGGACCGGCGCCGGGGCGTCCGGCCCGACGGCCTGGCAGGCCAGGTCGTGGTGATGCCGCCCGGCCGAGAAGAAGGCCAAGCGGCCCCCCTTCGCCCGGCCGCGGTCGATCAGGCCGAGGACATCCCGATAGAAGCGCGCGGAGGCCTCGACGTCCCGGACGAAGAGCGTGACGTGCCCGAGCTCCTGCACCCGGATCGCCCCCTCCGCCCTCACCCGGCGGCCTCCGACTTCGCGAACTCCTCGCCGAGCACGTGCCAGAGGGTGCCGAACTGCCGCGCGTACTCCTCGGTCTCCCGGATCCGGATCACGTCGCGCGGCCGCGGGAGCTTCACCTCGTGGATCAGCTTCACCCGTCCCGGGCGGCTCGTGAGCACGATGATCCGGTCAGACAGCGTGATCGCCTCCGCGAGGTCGTGCGTGACGAAGACGACCGTCTGGCGCCTGGCCAACCAGAGATCGAGGAGTTGCTCCTGGAGCCTCAGCTTCGTGTGGGTGTCGAGCGCGCCGAAGGGCTCGTCCATGAGCAGGATCTCGGGCTCCACGACGAGGGTGCGCATCAGCGCGACCCGCTGTCGCATGCCGCCGGAGAGCGTCGCCGGAAAGGCGTCCTCGAACCCCTCGAGGCCGACCAGGCGGATCGCGCCGCGGACCCGGCGCTCTCGCTCGAGCGCCGAGAGGCCCCGGTACTCGAGCCCGAGGGCAATGTTCCGGTGCACCGTGCGCCAGGGGAAGACGGTGTCCTTCTGGAAGACGTAGCCCACCTGCGGGGGGACCCCCGCGTACTGGCGGCCGTCGAGGCGGATCTCGCCGGATGACGGCGGGATGAGGCCGGCGATCATGTTGAGCACCGTGGACTTGCCGCACCCCGAGGGGCCGACCAGGGCCACGAACTCCTTGTCGCGCACCTCGAAGGAGACCGAGGCCACCGCAGGCACCTCGCTGGCGCCCGCGGTGAAGGTCTTGCGGAGGTCCCGGACGTCGACGCGGACCCGGCTCAGGCTCAATGGCGCCCGGCCCGATGCCCGTCGCCCCGGGGCGTCCTCGGGCCTCGGCCCGGTCCTCCTAACCTTTCTGGTGGGCCTTCCGGACGAACGACATGTCCGCCGCCTTGGCGAAGGGGATCTCCTTGTCGAGGACCTTCGTGGCCAGGAAGATTTTCACGACCTCGTTGTACTCCTTCTCCTCGACCAGGAAGTCCCAGTCGAAGATCCCCTTGTAGTAGCGGATGGACTTCACGACCTCTTCCTTCGAGAAGCTGTCCATGTAGGGTCTGTGCAGCAGCTCCAGGATCTCGCCGTCGGAAGCCTTCTGGATCCACTTCTGCGCCCGGTAGCAGGCGGTCACGTAGCCCTGGACCGCCGCCGGGTCCCGCTCCACGGTGTCCCTCAGGCAATAGCCGACGGTGACCGGGAGCGAGCCGCGGAACACCTGGTTCCAGGGTTTCTCGTCGAGGATGTTGTAGATGGCCTTTCCGAAGCCCTGGTCCTCGGCGGCCCACAGCCACTCGGGGACGGCCATGATGGCGTCGAACTTCCCCGCCTTGAGCCCGCCGAGCATCGTCGTGGACGCGCCGCCCCCGACCCACTCGACCACGCTGTTGAGCGGCTTGCCGTCGGGGGCCTTGTACTGTTCGAGGACGTAGTTGCCGTAGACGTAGGTCCCCGACCCGATCGCGGTCGCCGCGATGACCCACTTGCCGCCGCCGGGCTTCTTCACGGTCCCGAGCTTCTCGATGCTCGTGAGCCCGGCGTCGTAGAGGTCCTTTCGGGCGACGATGTTCGCGTACGAGCATCGCGTGTCGGTCGCGAACAGGATCACGGCCTCCTTGCCCTTCTCGGTGATCTTCAGCGGGTGGTTCGAGTCCCCCAGGGCGAACATGGCCTGCCCGGCCGCCAGCGCCTGCACCACCTTGGCGCCCCCGCCGGGGACGATGAAGCCCTTGTCCAGCGTGACGCCCTCGTCCTCGAAGAGCTTTTTCTCCTTGGCGACGAGGTGCTGGGCGTAGACGACGGTGGAGACGCTGTGGGACGCGGTGATCGGGCGGCGGGCCTGGGCGGCCACCCGACGCGGGAGCGCCGCCGCGGCGCCGAGCGCCCCCGCCGCGACCAGGAGCTCTCGGCGGGTGAAATCCTGAGATCGTCGCGCGTGCATGGGGACTCCTCCTGTGTGACCGTCCGGGCTAGTGCGGGTCCAATTAACTTCGCCTAGCGTCGTCCTCGGTCGTCGGCGGCCCTCAACGTATGCGGCATACGCCTCGGGCCGCCTCCTCCCTGCGTCCTTGCTATGCTCGTTACTTGGCCCCGCACCTGCGGTCGTCTCCGGATTGGCTCCAATTAGTTGGAACGGCACCAGTGGCCAGCGATGGAATGAGCGGAGTCGGCAGGACTATACGCGCCCGGCGGCGGCGATGTCAACGGGCGCGGGCGATGTACGGATGTGGCGACGGCACGGACGCTCGCGAAGCGTCTCACGGTCACGCGGGCGGGCAGGGTCAGCGGGATCGACGCTCCCGGCTGGCCCGGCAGTGGTCGGCGAGCGGGTGGAGCTCGAGGGCCGAGGCGATGGCGCTCGCGGCGTCGAGGTGTCGGCGGGCGGCGTCCGCGTTGCCCCGGCGGCCCGCGATCTCGCCGAGGAGCCATTCACTCCAGCCCTCCACCCAGCGCTCGGCGTGCTCGCGCGCGAATTTCATCGATTCGTCGGCGGCCGCTTGGGCCTCATCGAGCCGCCCGTCGGCGAGGTAGAGTTGCCCGAGCGCTTGCCACCAGTACCCGCGCTCCACGAGGGCGGCCGCCTTCTCCTGGAGCCGAATCGCGTCCTGCACCAGCGGGATCCCGTCGGCGGGCCGTCCGGCGCGCCCGTAGGCGAGGCCGAGCGCCGTGGCCGCGTACATCGTTTGCCCGGCGAAGCCTTTCTCGCGGCATGTCGCGAGCGTCGGCTCGAGGACCGCGATGGCCTCGGCGGGCGTCCCGTGATGCACGAGCAGCTCGCCCCGCGCCACCCCGAGCGCCACCTTGCTGTAGAGGTGGTCGGCGGCGTTGGCCACCTTCTCGCCGCGGTCGATGAGCTCCCGGGCGCGTTCGGGCTCGCCCAGCTCGGTGAGGCATCGTGCGGTGAGGGCACACGAGCCCGAGTACGCCAGGCCGGAGAGCCCGAAGCGCTCGAACGCGTGTTTGCCCTCCAAGAGCTCCAGGTTGCGGGTGAGGTAGTCGATGGCGCGCCGGAACTGCCCGAGCGCATGGTGCACGTGACCGAGGTAGAAATTGCCCGTCACGCGGAGCCCCAGGTTGTCCCGTGCCTCCGCGGCCTCGAGGCAGCGCTGCCCGTACTCGATCGCCAGCTGGTGCTGCGCCTTCGCCCAGTAGTACTGCACGAGAAACGCGTAGATCGTCTCGAGGCGGTCCGTGTCGCCCAGGCGCGTGGCAAGGCTCTCGGCCTCCTTGAAGAGCTCGAAGAGCCGATCCAGGCGGCCTGCCCGCCACAGCGGCGCGCGCATCGCGAACCGGATGTCCAGCCCGAGCCGCGCGGCGTCCGGCGTGTCCGGGAGGCGACCGAGCGCGTCGAGGCCCTGCTGGTAGAACTCGACGGCCTTCGAGTCCAGACACAGCGCGGCAGCCCTCTCCGCCGCCTCACGCGAGTAGTGGACAGCTTTTTCCCAGACCTCTCCGCGGTTGAAGTGGTAGGCGAGCTCCTCCGGGCGCTCGTCGAGTCGGCCCGCGTAGACCTCCTCGATTCCCGCCCCGATACGCCCGTGCAGCCGGCGGCGCTCGGTCTGGAGCATGGAGGCGTAGGCCACTTCCTGCGCGAGCGCGTGACGGAAGACATACTCGGACTCGGGAAAGACCGCCTTCTCGTAAATGAGCTCGAGACGCTTGAGCGCGGTCAGGCCAGGCTCGAGGTGCTCCGGGATCTCGGAGACTCTCCGCAGCAACCCGAGGGCAAACTCGCGACCGATGACGGATGCGACCTGGATGATGCGCTTCTGCTGCTCGGCGAGCCGGTCGATGCGCGCCATGAGCAGGTCGTTGATGGTGTCCGGGACGAGGAGGTCGTGCGCCGATCCGGCCATGACGTACCGACCGTTGTCCCGCCGTAGTGCGCCGGTCTCGACGAGCGAGCGCATCAGCTCTTCGAGGAAGAACGGGTTGCCTTCCGCCTTTCGGGCGATGAGCGCGCGGATCTCCGCCGGCATGTCTGCCGCCTCGAGGAACTCCCGGGCCATGCGGACGGTCTCATCCTCGGAGAGCGGCTGCAGGACGATCCGGGAGTAGTAGGTGCGGTCGCCGAGTGGCTGAGCATAGCCAGGCCGGTAGGTCAGGACCAGGAGCACTGGCGCCCCGGCGAGGCTCTCGGCCACGTACTTCAAGTACTCCTCGGAGGCCTGGTCGAGCCAGTGAAGGTCCTCGATCACCATGACGATCGGGCGGAGCCGGCTCCCTCGAAGGGTGAGCTGGCGGAGGGCCTCGAAGATCCGCGACCTCCGGGCGAGCGGGTCCATGCTGACGACGGCCGGGTCGCCGGGGTCCACGGAGAGCAGGTACTTCAGGAACGGCGCGACCACCGCGGCATCGTCCCCGAGGAACGCGAGCCCGCGGTCGATCTTTTCGATGATCCGGGCTTCGGAATCCCCTTCCTCCACGCGGAAGTTTCGCTTGAGCATTTCGATGACCGGCAGATGGGCGATGGACTGGCCAAAGGAGATGCAGTGGCCTTCCAGCCACGTGACGGCCTCGCCCGCCAGCCGCTTGCGGAACTCCAGGAGGAGGCGCGACTTCCCCATCCCGGCCTCGCCGACCACGAAGACCACCTGGCCGCGACCCTCCTTCGCGAGACGGAACGCCCGCTCCAGGGTCGCCAGCTCTTGATCGCGCCCCACCAAGGGCGTCAACCCGCTCTCGGCCTGGGCTTCCAGACGCGTCAGGACGCCGCGGGCCCGCTCGACGGCGTACGCGGCCACGGGCTCCTTCCGGTTCTTCACGGTCACCGTTCCCAGGGGGCGCGTGTGGAAGTAGGCGCGGACCATCCGGTGGGTCGCTTCGGCCATGACCACCTGGCCCGGCTCGGCGAGCTGCTGCATCCGAGCCGCGAGGTTCGTGGTGTCGCCGACGGCGGTGTAGTCCATCCGGAGGTTGTCTCCGATGGCGCCGACGACCACCAGCCCGGTATTGAGCCCGATGCGGGCACGGAACTCGATGTCGCGCTTCGCCCTCAGCTCCTGCTCGTAGGTCTGGAGCCGCTGTCGAATCCCGAGGGCCGCGTGCACGGCGCGCTGGGCGTGATCCTCGTGAGCGATGGGCGCGCCGAAGAGGGCCATGATGCCGTCGCCGAGGAACTGGTTGACCGTGCCCTCGTAGCGGT
>CAZDYT010000242.1:543-6249 GCA_964509395.1 uncultured bacterium | reverse complement strand
ATCGACATGGAGCACGGCCACGGGGACTACCAGACCCTCCTGGCCCAGCTCCAGGCGATCGAGGGGAGCCCCGTCATCCCCATCGTGCGGGTCCAGTGGAACGATCCTGCGATCATCAAGCGTGTCCTGGACCTGGGGGCCTACGGCGTCATGGTGCCGTGGATCGCGAACCGGGCCGAGGCCGAGGCGGCCCTCCGCGCGACGAAGTACCCCCCGGAGGGAATCCGCGGGATCGCCGGGAGCCATCGGGCCGGCGGCTACGGGCGGCACGCCGCCGAGTACTGGAAGCGGGCGAACGAGGAGATCCTGGTCGTGATTCAGGTCGAGACGGCGTCCGCCGTCGCCGACATCGCCGAGATCGTCACGGTGCCGGGCATCGACGTCGTGTTCATCGGGCCGGCCGACCTCTCGACCGCCCTTGGCCACATGGGGGACGCCGGTCACCCGGATGTCCAGGCGGCGATCCAGCGCGTGGAGGCCGCGGTCAAGGCGCGGGGTCTTGCCCTCGGCAACATCACCCGCCACTGGGATCAGGCGCGCGAGCTCTACGAGCAGGGCTATCAGTTCCTGACCCTCGGCTCCGAGACGTCGCTCCTCGTCCAGGGCGCCCAGGAGCTGTTGCGTCGGTTCAAGCAAGACATCCGGCCGGCGGGCGGGGCGCAATGACCGGGCCTCTCCACGGGCGCCGCCGAGCCCTGTCGGAGACTCCCGTCCTCCGCCCGTCGGCCCCGACCGCGCCGCGCGCGAGGCCGGCGCCGTGCAGAGGGCTGCGGCATCACTTGACGATCATCACGCTGCAGGGCGCCAGTCGGCTCAGGCTCTGGGTCGTGCTCCCCATGATGCGGCTCCAGATGTTCGAGTAGCCGACGAAGCCGATCACCAGGAGGTCGAAGCCGCCCTCCTTTGCGTGGGTCACGATCGTCTCGACCTCGTGGCCGGGCTTGACCACGGCCTCCAGCTCGACCCCCTGAAGCGCGGCGAAGTCCCGTGCTTGCTTGGTCAGCTCCCGGAAGAAGGCGTCGAACTCCGCCTGGGCCTCCTGGACCTCCCCCACCGTGGCCGCGTAGTGGGGGAGGTGTTCCATGACCGAGATCGTGTACAGCTCGGCGCCCAGGCGCTTCGCGAGCTCGATCCCGGCCCGCAGAGCCCGCCGCGAGCCCTCGGATCCGTCGTAGGCCACCAGGATCTTTCGGAACATGGCTAGCCTCCTTCGGCTTCGTTCTCGGGCGTCGGGACGAGAGCTGTTCGCGTCGCGGCGGGCTGAGCGCTCTCAGGCGCCCGGCGAGGCTCGAACCATCGCTGGGCGATGAACGTCGGGACGATGGCGCTCAGGACGACGACCGTCACGATCACGGAGAACTGGGCCTCATCGAACATTCCGGAGCGGAGGCCATAGAGCGACGAGATCGTGCCAAAGGTGAGCCCGGTGCTCATGAGCAGGGTCGTGAACATCGCTTCGCGCGGCGGAAGATACCGGATCGCGCCGGGATAGACGCCAACCAGCTTCGTGACCTGCTTTACCGCGAACAGCATGACCAGGAGCCCCAGGTTGGCCCAGACGAGCCTGAGGGAGACGTTCATCCCCCCCTTGAGGAAGAAGAACGGGGTGAGGAACGCGAACGCGACGATGCGGAAGCGCCGCTGCTCGCCCCGGTGCTGCTCGAAGATATGGGACACGGCGAGGCCGAGGACGAAGGCCGGGAGCACGGCGTGGCTCTGCGCCAGCTCCGCGAAAAACATGAGGACGAGGAGCGCCGCGAAGGCGCCTTTGATCTCCGGCTCGATGACGCGCTGGCCGTACCGGGCGAAGAACCAGCGGTGCAGGGGCGGCATGATGACGATGATCGCCACCGAGACCGCGACGAAGGCGAGGAGCCACCAGGTCGGCCGGATGAAGAGGAGGCTCAGCGTGGCGGCCGTCCCGAAGTCGGTCACGAAGGTGGCCGCCATGATCAGCTTGCCCGTCGGAAGGATGGTGAGGCCGGTCTCGACGAGCACGGCATAGACCACGGCGAGCGAGGTCGTGGAGAGCGCGACGCCCGCGAGCTGGGCCGTCTGGAGAGGCCAGCCCAGCGCGTACTGGCAGAACGCCCAGGCGCCGACGAATGGGGCCGCGAACGAGATCCCGCCGATGAGGAGGCTCTCCCTCAGCTTCTCTCGCATGAGGAGCACGTCCACCTCGGCTCCGGCGAGGAAGGTGAGCACGATCCCGGCGAAGCTCGCGAGGAAGTCGAGCCATGGGGTCGTGTGAAGGCCGAGGGCATTTCCGGCGACCACGCCGAAGGCGATCTCGATCAAGGCCACCGACAGGCCCAGCTCCACCGAGGCCATGCTGGCGAGCAGGATCAACATGCCGGCCACTGTGGCGATGTAGGCGCTCTCCAATTCAGCCCTCCGGTATCGAACGCACGCAGGCGCTCGAACGGCTCAGACGATGGAACGACTCCGCTGCGCCCGGCACGGCGCCGTCCGCTGGCGTGGGCGGCACCTCGCCGACCCGGACTTCACGCGGGGTCCTCGGGCGGTGGCTCGTACTTCGCCAGGCGGGCCTTGAGCTGCTCGATCTCGGCGCGAAGCTCCTGAACGACCGACTCCCACGTTCGCCCCGCCGACCGCTCGCCGGCCAGGTTCAGCTCCAGGACCTTCCGGTCCTCGTTCACGGACCAGAGGCGGTAGTGGAGGGCCGCGGCCCGGCTCGATTCGTCGCCGAGCGGCTGGCTCAGCCCGTTGCCGCGCCGCTCGAGCCGCGCGTTCTCGAAGGCCACGGCCTCGAGGCGGTCCCGCAGCGCCTCCCCCGCCTCGGAGGACGTGGCCTCCGGCTCGCGCGGGCTCGGATGCGGTGGGGCTGTCTCTGGGGGCGCGAGGGACCGCGGGATCTCGTTCCCGAAGAGCTCCCGCCGGCCGACCACGAACCCGAGGGCATTCGTCCATGATGACGCCTCTTCCTCGGTGAAGGGCGCGCGCTTCCCGTGGTCGTGCTTGTCGGTGAAACTGCGGAGCTCCTGGGCGAGCCGGTCGAGTTTCCGGAGCGTGTGCGCGAGGAGCGGAGCAGCGCCGCCATGAGCGGAGAAATGCGCGAGCGCCAGGATGAGGTGCGGCAGGCAGAGCCCCACCGAGCGCTGATACCCCCGGTCGAACTCGGGGTCGTCGATGTAGTCGAGGACCGTCCGGAGGTAGCGGAGCTCCGCGTCCCCCAGGCCCGAGCAAAGCGGGCATCGTGTTCGCCCGGCCCGCGCCTGCACGAGCCCGACCGGTGCGGGACGGCGGAAGAGCCGGCGCCATCCCCCGACGCTCGACAAGCGGCTCAGCTCCCGGTGGGCCGCGCTCAGGCGGGAGTGCAGCTGGCTCAGGAGATCCTGGTAGAGGATCGCCATCCCGAGCGCCGCATTCCGGACCTCCATCGCCATCCACGCATGCCAGCTGCAGAAGCCCCACGACTGGTTGAGAACCGCGCGGGTCCCCGGATCCGTCACCTGTTCGTACAGGAGCCCGTCCAGCGACCGGAACGTCAACTCGCGGAGGCAGCGGCAAACCGGGCATCCCGGCTTGTCGCACGCCTCGAGGAGCTGGAAGTAGGCGATGAACTTGCTGACACGCCGCTGGGGGCGCCAACCTAGCTCGGCCAGCCACCGGTCCAGCATGACGCGCCGCTACTCTCCGCCCCGCTGGACGTAGCTCTTCACGAACTCCTCGGCGTTTTCCTCGAGGACGTTATCGATCTCGTCGAGGACCTTGTCGATGGTTTTCCTGATCGTCGCCCCCTTCTCCGCAACCTTGGGGTTCGGGGGCGGAGCCTCATCCTGCCTCTCCGGGTCTGCCGCCCGCCTGCTCCTGCGCTCCTGCTGGGCCATGAGCCACCTCCTGCACCTCCGGCGGCGCCAAACGGTGCCCTGAAAAACAGAAATCCGGGCCCGGTGGGGCCCGGAATCAAGAACTCCCACCGGGGTTCTACCCAGTAGGAGTCATCAGCTGCCGGCGGCAGCGGTTAAAGGGCGAACTCCATCGCCCGCCTTCTGGATGTTACTCTATGTTGGCGCGATGGCTTCGGTCAAGTTCCCTGGCGCTCGGCATGACATTCTGCCTGCCTGGATGGTCGGCGCGTCCGGGGCGGGGCTCTGCCTGCTCGCGGTCGCGCCGACCGTGGGGTGGTTCGCCGTGGTCCGGGTCCTGCAGGTCTTCTGTATCGCTCCGCTCTTTCCGCTGCTCTTCGCCCACATCGCGCGGCGCGTGCAGAGTCAGGTGTTCGGGCTCGTGAACTCCTCGCGCATCGCAGCCTCGTTCCTGGGACCG
Source organism: uncultured bacterium (assembly GCA_964509395.1). Taxonomy (GTDB): domain Bacteria; phylum Methylomirabilota; class Methylomirabilia; order Rokubacteriales; family DASRDR01; genus CAZDYT01. The sequence goes on along the minus strand of CAZDYT010000242.1, from coordinate 1,959 downwards.
ATCGTCGCCACCACGCTCTTGGCGCACGCCGCGCCGCCCGCCGTCTACCTCGTCCTCGCGATCGCCGCGGTCCCGTGCCTGCCGCTCGCCCTGCGCCATCTCGGGCAGGGAGGAGCGGCCGCCGAGGGTCGGCTGTGAGCCGCCCGACGGACGCGAGCGCTCGGCCATGAGGCTCGGCGACCTCCGGGGCTTCGCCTTCGATCTCGACGGGTGCATCTGGGCCGGCGCGACTCTCCTTCCGGGCGCCGCGGAGTTCGTGAAAGCGCTGCGCGAGTCCGGGCGGCGGGTCGTGTTCGTCACCAACAGCTCGCGCGAGCTGTCGCAGGCGCTGAGCCAGCGCCTGACCCGGCTCGGCATCCTGACGCCTTCCGGCGACGTCCTCGCGGCGCTGGAGCTGCTCGGCGAGACCATCCGGCGTCGGCTGGGCCCGGTACTGATTCTCCCGCTCGGCACCGACGAGATGCGTCGGGTCCTCGAGGCGGCGGGGCACACGGTCCTCGGGATGGACGCCTGGCCGCGGGCGCGGGCCGTCGCCGTCGGGAACGACCCGGCGTTCGACTTCGCGCGCCTCCGGGCCGCCTCCCGGGCCGTCGCGGCCGGGGCAGCCTTCTTCACGGTGAACCTGGATCCGCGCCTCCCCGTGGCGCCGGGCGAGTTCGACCCGGGCTGCGGGGCGCTCGCCGAGGCGGTCGCGGTGGCGGGAGGCGCGCGCCCGATCGTCGTCGGCAAGCCCCACCGGCCGATCTTCGAGATGGCCCTCGAGCGGCTCGGCTGCCGGCCGGGCGAAGCCGCGATGGTGGGGGACAGCCTGGCCACCGATGTCGCCGGCGGGCGCGGCGCCGGCATGTTCACCGTGTGGCTGGATCCGGCCGGGGACGGCGACGGCGAGGGGCGCGCCGACCTGACCGTCCGGTCCTTGGAAGAGCTGCGGGAGCTGTGGGCGGGGTCGGGGGGCTGAGCCCCCACCCTGCTATGATGAGGGCATGATCGCCGCGTCCAAGGCGCAGGCCGAGAAGGTCGCGATCGCCGGGGCCGCTGCCCTCGCGGTGATGAAGCTCGGCACGGGCCTCGCGACCAACTCGATCGGGCTGATCTCCTCCGCCGCCGACTCGCTGATCGACGTCCTGATCTCGAGCCTCAACCTCTTCTCGATCCGACTCGCCGAGTCGCCGGCCGACGAAGGGCACCCCTACGGCCACGGCAAGGTCGAAAACCTCGCCGGGCTGGCCCAGGCAGCGGTGATCGCCCTGCTGGGCGGGTGGGTGATCTTCGAGGCCGTACGGCGGCTCATGCGGGGTGCTCGCCCGGAGCACACCGAGTGGGGTGTGGCGGTGATGGCCGTCTCTCTGGTGGCGAGCTGGCTGATCACCCGCCATCTTCGTCGCGTGGGGACCCGCACGGACTCGCTCGTCTTGC
>CAZDYT010000242.1:0-533 GCA_964509395.1 uncultured bacterium | reverse complement strand
GTCTTGCTGGCCGATTCCCTGCACTACGCGAGCGACGTCTGGACCAACGCCGGGCTCCTGTCCGGCCTCGCGCTCCCGTGGGTGACGGGCGCCTCGGTCTTCGATCCGCTGATCGCCATCGCCGTCGGGGCCGTCATCCTGCGGTCCGCGTACCAGATCGTGGCTCGCTCCGTGGCGGACCTGATGGACGCAGCCATTCCGGCGGAGGAGCAGCGCAAGATCGAGCGGATCATCTACCACCACAAGTTCGTCGTCTCCTCGCACGCGCTGCGCACGCGCCGGTCGGGCTCGCAGCGGCAGATCGACTTTACCGTGGTGCTCTGCCGGCACCTGCCGCTCGGGGAAGCCCACGACCTGGTGGACCACATCGAGAAGGAGATCGAGCGGGCCATTCCGCAGTCGCACGTCGTCGTCCACGCCGAGCCGTGCATGCCGGACTGCGAGCTGACCGACCGCTGCGTGCTCTGGGGCAAACAGGAGGACCTCCTCGCGCATGACCCCCAGCGGGAGGTCCGAGTGGCACCGGAGCCGAA
>CAZDYT010000241.1:0-6290 GCA_964509395.1 uncultured bacterium | reverse complement strand
AGAGCTTCCGGATCTCGTCGAAGGCCTTGATGTAGGTGACGGGGTTCGAGCGGGGCGTCCGGCCGATCGGTTCCTGGTCGATGAGCTTGACCCCGCGGAGGTGCTCGAGGCCGATCAGCGCGTCGTAGGCGCCGGGGGACTCGAACTCGGCCTTGAAGGCGCGGGCGACGGCGCGATAGAGCGTGTCGTGGACGAGCGTGGACTTCCCGGACCCCGAGACCCCGGTGACGCACGTCAGCGTGTGCAGCGGGATGCGGACGGTGAGGCGTTTCAGGTTGTGCTGGCGCGCGCCGACCAGGGTGAGCCACTGGCCGCTCCCCTCCCGGCGGCCGAGCGGGAGCGGGATCGACTCGCGCCCGGAGAGGTACCGCGCGGTGAGAGACCGCGGGTCGCGCAGGAACTCCTCGCGCGGCCCCGCGAAGACGACCTCACCCCCCCGCTCGCCGGAGCCGGGGCCCAGCTCGACGCAGTAATCGGCACCCTCGATGAAGCTCCGGTCGTGCTCCACGACCACCACCGTGTTGCCCGAATGGGCCAGCTCGCGGCAGAGCTCGGCCAGCCGCGCCACGTCGCGGGCGTGGAGCCCGATGGAGGGCTCGTCGAGGACGTAGAGGGTGCCGACGAGCTGGGCGCCGAGCTGGGTGGCGAGGGCGATCCGCTGCGCCTCGCCCCCCGAGAGCGTGCGCGTCTGGCGGTCGAGCGTGAGGTAGCCGAGCCCCACGCGCCGGAGGAAGGAGAGCTTGGCCTGGATCTGGGCCCGGATGTCGCGCGCGACCTCCGCCTCCCACGCCGAGAGCGCCAGGGCGTCGAGCCACGCCGCCAGGTCGTCCACGGTGAGGCGCGACAGCTCGGCGACGTTGAGGCCGCCCACCGTGACCGCGAGCGCCTCGGGCTTGAGCCGGGCGCCCCCGCACGCGGGGCAGGTGGTCTGGCTCCGGTAGCGCGAGAGGAACACGCGGACGTGGAGCTTGTAGCGGTACCCCTCGACCTCCTCGAAGAAGCCGCGGACGCCGCAGAAATCGTCGTCGCCGTCGAGGATCCAGCGCCGGACGTCCTCCGGGAGCTGGGTCCAGGGCGCGTGGAGGTTCACCTTGCGGCGCCTGGCCACGCGGAGGAGCGCCTTCTGGTACCAGGCCCCCGACGGGTGCCGCCACGGCTGAATCGCGCCCTCGGCGAGCGAGACGCTCGGGTCGGGCACCACGCGGGCCTCGTCGTAGCGCAGGAGGTTGCCGAACCCCTTGCACTCCGGGCAGGCGCCCAGCGGGTGGTTGAAGGAGAAGAGCAGGGGCTGGGGGCGCTCGAGCGTCAGGCCACAGGCGTGACAGCCGAACCGGTCGCCGTAGCGGCGAACGTCCGCCATCGCGTCGCGACGCCGTGGATCTGCGGCCGCGGGACCGTCGCTCCCCGCCGGTCCGCCGTCGCGGAGCACCTCAACGACGGCGCGCCCGCCGCACTCGGCAAAGGCCTGCTCGAGGGAGCCGGCCAGCCGGCTCTGCCGCGCCGGCTCGAGCGCCACACGGTCGAGGACGACGAGGAGCTCCCGGTGCTCCGTGAGGTCGACCGCCGGCAGGGGCGAGAGCGGCAGGACTTCGGCCCCCATCTTGATGCGCGCGAAGCCACGGGCGGCGAGCCGGCCGAGGAAGGCGGTGGCGGCTTCCTTGGCGGGGACGGGCAGCGGGAACATGACCAGCGCGCGAGCCCCCGGGTAGGCGCGGCAGAGCTCGTCGGCCACCTTGGCGGGCGCGTCGGCGCGCGCCTCGCGGCCACAGCGCGGACAGCGGACGCGGCCGATCTTCGCGTAGAGGAGCCGGAGATAGTCGGCGAGCTCCGTCGCCGTGCCGACCGTCGAGCGCGCGGTCCGGACGGGGTTCTTCTGCTCCAGCGCGATGGCCGGGCGGATGTGCTCGAGCTGGTCCACGTCGGGACGATCGATCCGCTCGAGGAACATCCGCGCGTAGGTGGAGAGCGATTCGATGAATCGCCACTGGCCTTCGGCGAAGATCGTGTCGAAGGCGAGCGAGGACTTCCCGGACCCCGAGACCCCGGTGACGACCGTCACGCGGTCGTGCGGGATGGCGAGCGAGATGTTCTTGAGGTTGTTCTGCCTCGCTCCGCGGATCCGGAGCCAAGAGGCGTGCGCCATCTGGTCGAACCCCCTGAGGTGGAATTCTACCGCGGCGGGTCCCGTCGGACCAGCGGGCGCAGCCCTCAGCGGGGACAGGGCTGCCGGCGGGCGAGCGCGTCGCGCGCGGTGCCGAGGACGCCCTCGGGGAAGAAAAAGACCACGAGGATGAAGAGGGTGCCGCCCCGGAAGACCGTCGCCCATGCGCGGGGGTATAGTCGGGACATGCGTGTGACCCTCATCGGCCACGCCTCCCTCCTGTGCGAGACGCGGGGAGGCACCCTCCTGATGGACCCGGTCTTCTTCGATCCCTTCGAGGAAGGCGCGGTGACCTCCTGTCCCGAGCGCGAGGTCGATCTCGGGAACTTCCCCGAGATCGACTACCTCGTCGTCTCCCACCGCCACCCGGACCACTTCGACATCCCGAGCCTGGCGCGCCTCCCTCGCGCCTGTCACGTCCTCTGCCCCGCCGACGCGCAGCTGCTCTACGCCCTGGGCCAGCTCGGCTTCTCCCACGTGACCCCCATCGACGCCAGGCGGCTCCTCACCAGCGGCGACCTCCAGCTCTTTCCGACGCGCTCCGAGGAGCCCGGCGTGCGGGAGCTCGGGCTCGTGGTCGCCGACGGCTCCGGGGTCGTCTGGAATCAGGTGGACACGATCCTCTCCCTGGCCACGATCCAGGAGATCGTCGCCCGCTTCGGGACCGTGGACCTCCTGGGTGCCCGCTATGCGAGCCAGAACTTCGAGTTCTTCGAGAGCCGCGCCGCGGCCTTCCCCTACGAGGAGCACCAGCGCAACCTGGAGACTGTCCTCGCGGTTCGTCCGCGCGTCGTGGTGCCGGGCTCGGCCGGGTTCAAGTTCGCCGGCGACCACGCGTGGCTGAACCGCTACCTGTTCCCCGTCTCGGCGGCGCGCTTCGCCGCCGACCTGAGCCGGCTGGAGGCCGGCATCCGGCCCATCCTGCTCCGACCCGGGGACGTGGTGGAGGTGGAGGGCGGAGAGGTGGAGGTTCACCGCAGCGCCTCGCCGTTCTGCCGGACGGTTCGCGATGACACCGAGCTCATCCGGTTCGACCCGACCGCGCCGATCCCGCCGCTTCGCGATCCCAACCCCGCCGGCTATACGGAGGAGGCCATGGCGGGGACCATCGGAGCCTGCCTCGAGGGGCTCCACCGCTATGCCGTGGAGCATGCCGGGCGGCGGTTGACCTTGGCCGACCGGTATCGCCGGGCCGGAGCCGTGTACGAGGTCGCGGTGGTGTTTCCGGACCGGCCCCGGCGCTGGCAGATCGACTTCCGGCGCGATCCCCCGGCCCTCGAGGTGGATGGAACGGCCGAGGCGGACATGGTCCACCGGATCGCGGCCTCCGCCCTCGCGGACTGGGCCCTTCGCCGCCGCGGGTATTTCTACACCCGGGCCTACTCCCGCCGCTGCTCCACCCTCTACCGTCTCTGGGGCGACGAGGCGGGGGTCGAGGTGCGCCCCGTCACGCTCCCGGATCTCCTGATCTACTACCTCCTCAACGTCGCCGACGACGCGGACGATGCCGCGAAGCGCCGGATCGACATCGAGATCGCCGGGACGCGGGGCCCCGAGGCTTGAAGGCCGGCTCGGCGAGGGCCTCGCGCTCCCGCACCCTCGATTTCGCGTCGGGGTTGACAGCGGCGGCGGCGTCGGCTATCGTCGGAATTGTTAGGAACGATTCTCATTCTTAATCACGGCAGGGAGCGGAGCGCATCGGGCATGCCCAGCGCGGGTCGGCAGCACCTCGGGATCAGCCCATCGGGGGCGGGGCGCCGCTTTGGAGCGGCGACTTCGCCCGAGCGCGCCGACGCGGCACTGCGGGTGAACCTCGCGCGGCGCGGGATGCGGCTCACGGACCAGCGACGGCTCGTCCTGTCGACGGTCCGGGCGACCGACAGGCATCCCACGGCCGAATGGGTGCACGCGGCCGTGCGCAAGCACCTCCCGCGCGTCAGCCTCGCCACGGTCTATCGGAACCTGCGTCTCCTCGCGCGGCACGGGTTCCTGGCTGAGATCCACGCGGGGCCCAGTGTCCGCTTCGACGCGCGCGTCCACCGGCATCACCATTTCACGTGCTCGGCCTGTGGGCGCATTTTCGACCTCGAGGAGCCGGTGGACCCGCGGCTCGACGCTCGCGTCGCGGCGCGAACCGGCTTCCGGGTCTCGCACCACCGCATCGAGTTTTACGGTCTGTGCGGCGGGTGCGGGCGGCGCCGGGCTCGCCGGCCGGCCCGTCGCCGCATGCGGGGCAGCGGGTAGTCGTTCACCGCATCACCCGACACGAGAGGGAGGAACCTAGATGGCTAAAGCGCTCAAGGGGACGAAGAGCCACCAGAATCTGAGAGAAGCCTTCGCCGGAGAGTCCCAGGCGAACCGCCGCTACCTCTACTTCGCGCGGGCCGCCGACATCGAGGGCTTCCCCGACATGGGCGGCCTCTTCCGCGACACCGCGGAGGCCGAGACCGGCCATGCGTTCGGACACCTCGACTTCCTCAAGGAGGTCGGCGACCCTGTCACGAACGTGCCCTTCGGCCGCACCGAGCTCAACCTCAAGTCGGCGATCGAGGGCGAGACCTACGAGTACACGCAGATGTACCCGGGCATGGCCAAGACGGCGCGCGAAGAGGGGTTCGCGGAGCTGGCGGAGTGGTTCGAGACCCTCGCGAAGGCTGAAAAGTCTCACGCGAACCGGTTCACCAAGGGCCACCAGGCCATCGCGGGCAAGGAGCCGGCGGAGGCGGTCTAGCGCTTCGGAGGGGGCTCCGCTCCCCCGGCAGGCCGCGCCACGGTGAAGCCGCGCGGGCGGGCTTTTCTGTCCGCTCCGGCGCGTCCTGCCTCCGGAGTCACCAAGCGATGAGACCGTTCGATATCCGGGCTGCGGAGTTCTGGAGCCGTCCGGCGGTCGAGACCGAGCTGCGGCGGGTCTTCGACGTCTGTAACGGCTGCCGGCGTTGCCTGCCGCTCTGCCCGTCGTTCAAGGATCTCATAGGGTCGCTGGACCGGCACGACGTGGACGGCGAGGCCGACCGGCTCTCGAGCCCTGACATGCAGCGCGTCGTGAATCTCTGCTACCAGTGCAAGCTCTGCTACAACCACTGCCCCTACACCCCGCCGCACCGCTGGATGATCGACTTCCCGCGGGTGATGCTGCGGGCGCGGGCGGTGGCCGTGAAGGCGCGCGGCGGCCTCACGCTGCAGGATCGCGTGCTCGGCAACACGGCGCTCGTCGGGCGCCTCGGGGCGGCCACGGCGCCGCTGTCCAACTGGGCGGCCGGGAACCCGGCACACCGCGCCTTCATGCAGGCCGTCCTGGGGATCCACCGGGGCCGCAACCTTCCCCGGTTCCACCGCGAGACGTTCAGCCAGTGGTTCGCGGCGCACCGGGCCGAGACGCCGGAGCCCGCGACGGCTCGGGTCGCGCTCTTCGCCACGTGCCCGGTCGAGTACCACGAGCCGGCCATCGGGCGTGCCACGGTGGCGGTCCTGCGCCACAACGGCGTCGACGTGACGCTCCCGCCGCAGCGCTGCTGCGGCATGCCGTACCTCGACGGCGGGGGGGTGCAGGAGGCGAAGCGCCTGATCGACGAGAACGTGCGGCGCTTCGGCCCGGCGGTGCGGGAGGGGCGTGAGATCGTGGTCCCGGGGCCGACGTGCGCCTACATGATGAAGCAGGAGTGGCCGTGGCTGGCCGAGGATCGGGAGACGGCCCGGCTCGTCGCCGACCGCACGCGGGACCTCTTCGAGTATCTGGCGCGGCTCCACGCCGGGGGGCGGCTCAACACGACCTTCCGAGTCCGGCCGGGCCGCGTGGCGTACCAGATCCCGTGCCACCTCCGGGCTCAGAACATCGGGACGAAGTCGGCCGACGTGCTCCGGATCGCGGGCGCGGAGGTGACCGTGATCGAGCGCTGCTCGGCGGTCGACGGCACCTGGGGGTTCAAGCGGGAGTACTACGAGCTGTCGATGAAGCTGGCCGAGCCCCTCTTCCGGGAGATCGCCCAGGCTCGGCCGGAGCGCACCGCCACGGACTGCCCGCTCGCGGGCCTCCAGATCGTCCAGGGGACGGGGCGGCGGGTCCAACACCCGATCCAGATATTGGCCGAGGCCTACGGATTACCCGCGGAGTAGCCGCGCCGTGCCGAGA
>CAZDYT010000240.1:0-6294 GCA_964509395.1 uncultured bacterium | reverse complement strand
TCCCTCCCGACCTCGGCAGCCTAGGCAGCGTTTGCACCCGGCGGCGCGGGGACACTCGACGGCGTGCTCTTCGGTGACGCGGGGACCTCCGGCGGCGGCACGGCCCTGACGGGCGGCGCGGGAGTCGCCGGCGGAGGGACGGCGACGACCGGCGCCGCCGGGGGGCCCGGCGGAGGCGTGCCGGCAGCACAGCCCGCCGACACGACGAGGGCTCCGGCGAGGCCCGACCGCCACCGACGGCGCTTCATGGGCGGGAGATGACGCGTCGTCCCAAGAGTTCGAGGATCAGGATGGCCAGGAGCGCGACGATGATGGCGAAGGCGAGAAACTCCACGCCGCTCCCCCCGGCGCTCAGCTCCTGAGCGCGGGCCGCCAGCTCGGAGCGTTCCTCCGGGGAGAGACGCTCGAGGGCCGCCGCCGCCTCGGCCGGCGAGACCCCGAGCGCGGCCAGCCGCTCCCGGATGATCTTCCCTTCGAGCAGGTGGCGGACGGCCTCCGGGTCACCGGCAGCCGCGCCCGCGCCCGCCGGCGGCAGCGGTGCGGCCTCCGCCGGATGGGGGAGCGCAGCCAACGTGATTCCCCATGCGACGATCAGGTAGACGAGCCAGCGGAGATGCAGTAGCCGGTCGCGAAGCATGCGCCCTCCTGTCTGCAAGGTGTGTGACGAATCCGTGCCCTCAGCCCTTCGTTCTCCGGGTGACCCGGCGGGCCGCCCTTCTCCGGCTGCCTGCGGTGCCCGGGCGGCCCCTCGCCGCGAGGGCCCCGACCCCGCGCGCACCCGGGGTCGCGCGCGGGCCACGCTCTCTATTCTACGTCGGACGTCGCCGTTGGGGAGGTCGGCCCCTTGCCGTGCCCGGCGCTCACGGGCCACCCCGGGCGCGGATATACGCCTCGATCGCCTCCTGCGCGCGAGCATGGTAGTCGAGGATCAGCCGGCTGACCTCCGCCCACCGCTGCGAGATCTCACGCGCGGCCTTGCCGTACGCCTCCAGCGCGGCCACGGGGCTCGGCCCGGACGGGTCGCGGAGGGCAGCCGTGAGCGCGCTCAGGGCGTCCTCACAATCGGTCACCGAAACCCCGAAGACTTTGAGGAGCTTGCGGGTCGAATCCTCCGACATCTCACTCCTCCTCCCCGAGCTCCGGGACCGCCTGCCAGAGCGGGGGCCCCTGGGGCTTGAAGTTCCGGGTCGCGAGGAAGTGCATCCCGTGGTGGAGGTTCACCTTGAACTTCCCGCCGCCAAAGCGCTCGCGCAGGAACGCTTCCGGCGCCGCGAGAAACGGGCGCATCTCGTCTCCCCGCAGCTTGAGGAGCCGCCTGAAGCGAATGGTCCCCATCCACGGCTCCTGCACCATCAGCGTGCACGAGAGGTCCGGCCAGAGGCGCGCCAGCTCCTGGAGGGTCTGCTCCGGGGTGGGGTTGCTCACCCGGCGCGCCTCCAGGCCCTTGTCGACGTAGGGTTCGAGGAGGACCCACGCCCACGCGGGAATCAGCGCATCGGTGTCCTGGCCCACGCCCGACCTCTACCATGGGCTCCCCGGACGGTCAACACCGCGTGATATTGTGGAGAGGTCTCGGAGGCCATGCGCAACTTCGAGGTCGCCGAGCTGTTCCACGAGATCGCGGACCTGCTCGAGATCCGCGAGGAGAACGTCTTCCGCGTCCGCGCCTACCGGCGCGCCGCCCAGCAGCTCGAGAACCTGGCGGCCGACGCTGGCGAGGCCCTGGCGGCCGGCAAGAAGATCCCGGGGATCGGCGCGGACCTGGCCGGGAAGATCCGCGAGTACGCGGACACGGGGGCCCTCGCCTACCTCGAGGAATTGCGCAAAGGCCTGCCGCGCGGGGTTCGGGAGCTCACGGGAATCCCGGGTGTGGGACCGAAGACGGCGAAGCTCCTCTCCACAGAGCTCGGGATCGACTCGATCGAGCGCCTGGAGGAGGCCTGCCGTTCGGGGAAGATCCTCGAGGTGCCGGGCATCCGCGAGAAGACCTGCGAGAACATCCTGCGCGGCATCGAGACCTGGAAGCTCGGCCAGGCGCGCATGCCGGTCGGGAAGGCGCTCGCGCTCGCGGACGCGCTCGTGGGGGCGCTGCGCGAGGAGCCCGCCGTGCGCGCGATCGAGGTCGCGGGCTCCCTCCGCCGGCGCGCGGAGACGGTGGGCGACATCGACATCCTCGTCACGTCGGACCGCCCGGCCGCCGTCCTGGACCGCTTCGTGCGCCTCCCTCAGGTCGCCTCCGTGCTGGCCCGGGGCGAGACCAAGTCCTCCATCCGCCACCGCGAGAACCTCCAGGTCGACCTTCGCGTCGTGGAGCCCGAGGCGTTCGGCGCGGCGCTTCAGTACTTCACGGGCTCCAAGAACCACAACGTCAAGCTGCGGGAGCTGGCGGTCCGGAAGAAGCTCAAGATCAGCGAGTACGGCGTCTTCGACGAGCGGGGGCGTCGGGTCGCGGGCGCGACGGAGGCGGAGGTCTACGCGGCCGTGGGCCTGCCGGGAATCCCGCCGGAGCTCCGCGAGGACACGGGGGAGATCGAGGCGGCGCTGGCGGGCGCGCTCCCGCCGCTGGTCGAGGTCGGGCACATCCGCGGCGACCTCCACGCCCACACGGACTGGTCGGACGGCCACCATCCGCTGGAGGCGCTCGTGGCCGCGGCCGAGGCCCGCGGCTACGAGTACATCATCGTCTCCGACCACTCGCGCTCCGCGACCGTGGCCCGCGGCCTCACGCCCGAGCAGGTGCGGGACCAGATCCGGAAGATCCGGGCGCTCCAGCCGAGCCACCGGATCCGGATCCTGGCCGGCTCGGAGTGCGACATCCTGGCCGATGGCTCGATGGACTTTCCCGACGACGTGCTCAAGGAGCTGGACGTCGTGCTCGCGGCGGTCCATTCCCGGTTCAAGCAGCCGCGCGCGGAGATGACCGCCCGCATCTGCCGGGCGCTCGAGAACCCGCACGTGCGGATCCTGGTCCACCCGACGGGCCGGCTCCTCGGCTCGCGCGAGCCCTACGACGTGGACCTCGAGCAGGTCTTCGCCGCCGCCAAGCGGCTCGGGAAGGCCGTCGAGATCAACGCCTCCCCCTGGCGGCTCGATCTCAAGGACGTCCACGCCCGACGCGCCCGCGACCTCGGGCTCCGGCTCTCCATCGACACCGACACGCACTACCTCAGCGAGCTGGACAACATCGCGCTCGGCGTCGCGACGGCGCGCCGGGCGTGGATCGGGCCCGACCGGGTCGTCAACACGTTCCCCCTCGAGGAGCTGCTCGCGTGGTCGCGGGCGGGCCGCTGACCCGCTCGCCTCGGCCCCGCCCCTCGCGGCCAGCCTCGACCTTCCGATGAGGGCCGTCGGAGGGGGGCGGCGCCCGGCGAGGATCCCAGGTGAAACGCCGAAGGGAGTTCGCGGCGCCGGCAGGGAGCGGCGTGCAGCATAGCCGTGTGCCGACGATCCTGAGGCGTCTCGTGCCGTGCGCGGCGGCCTGTCTCCTCGGCGTGGCGTCGGCCCTGCTGCCCGCCGGCCTTCAGGCCCAGGAGGACGACGCAGGGCGCGCGCCGGAGCTGGAGCCCGCGGCCGAGGCCCTGGCAGTGCAGCCGGGATCGGTCGTCCATCTCGAGTACACGTTGATGAACGAGCAGGGCGAGGTCCTGGACTCCAACCGGGGTCGGAGGCCCCTGGTCTTCACCCAGGGCCAGGGGGAGGTCATTCCGGGGCTGGACCGCGCGCTCCTCGGCATGAAGGTGGGCGAGCACAAGCGCCTGACGGTGCCGCCGGAGGAGGGCTACGGGCCGATCGATCCGACGGCGATCACCGAGGTGCCGAAGGCTCGGGTGCCCCCGGACGCGCTGGCCGTCGGCGCGCGGCTCCGCGGCTACAGCCGAAGCGGCCGCGAGGTCTCGGTGCGGGTCCGCGAGATCAAGGACGACACGGTCGTCCTCGATCTCAACCACCCGCTGGCCGGTCAGACGCTCGTGTTCGACGTCACGGTGATCCTCGTGGAGCCGCCATGAGGTCTCGAAGGGGGCTCCGCCCCCCTTCGACGCGCCGCGATTACAGCTTGAACTCGCGCAACTCGAAGACTTGCCGCTTCACCTGCCCCTCGAACGGCGGAAAGTGCTGCACGTCCTCGAGGGACACCTTGCGCTCGGGCGAGCCGAGCGCGCCTTGGAGGTCATCGATCGAGTCGAAGTAGAGGTCGCAGATCTGATAGATCTCCTCACCCGGCTGGCCCTTCGCCAGGGTGATGCGGCGGATGCGCGGCCACCGCGCGACCGTCGGCAGGTGTTTCGACCAGTAGTAGCCGTCGAACGCGACCGGGTCCTTCGCTCGCCCCTGGTAGATCACCGAGAGCTTGACCATGCGCCGCTCCTCTCTCTTTTTGTCCGACGGGTCAGGCATCCCCGCCAGTGACGAACCGCCGGGTGCACCCGAGCCGGAATCTGAGGCGGCCGGGCGGTCCGATCTTACCGGAAAACCCCGCGACGCGCCATCGATCCGCCTCCGGGCCTGGGCTATACTGGGGACCGCCGCAGCGTCTGGCGACCCGACCAGGGGGGTATCGCGATGATCGACTTCAGCATCCCGCCCGAGGTGGCCGAGCTCCGCAAGGCCGTCTCCGACGTCATGGAGCGCTACGTCTACCCGGTCGAGCGGGAGATGATCGACGAGGGCGAGGGGTTGGCGCTCGACCTCCTCCGGTCCCTCCAGGCCAGGGCCAAGGAGCGCGGCCTCTGGGCGCCCCACATGCCGGAAGAGGTCGGCGGCATGGGCCTCAACGTGGTCGGTCTCGCGCTCCTCAACGAGATCATCGGCCGGAGCCCGCTCGGGCCGATCATCTTCGGCTGCCAGGCGCCGGACGCCGGGAACTGCGAGGTCCTCCACCTCTACGGCACCGAGGAGCAGAAGCGCAACTACCTCCTCCCCAACGTGGCCGGGGAGATCCGCTCCTGCTTCTCGATGACGGAGCCGGAGGTCTCCGGCTCGGACCCGACGACCCTGCAGACCACCGCGGTCCTCGACGGAAGCGAGTGGGTCATCAACGGCCACAAGTGGTTCACGAGCGGCGCGCTCGGCGCGGCGTTCGCCATCGTCATGGCGAAGACGGACCCCGAGGCGAAGCCGCACAAGCGCTTCAGCATGATCATCGTGCCCACGGACACGCCGGGGTTCCACATCATCCGCGCCGTGCCCGTGATGGGGCACATCCGGGCGCGCGGCGGCCACTGCGAGATCCGCTACGAGAACTGCCGCGTCCCGGCCCGGAACCTGCTCGGGCCCCGCGGCGAGGGGTTCCGGATCTCGCAGGCGCGGCTGGGGCCGGGGCGCATTCAGCACTGCATGCGCTGGCTCGGGGTCGCCCAGCGGAGCTTCGAGCTCATGTGCCGGTGGGCGGTCAACCGGGAGGCGTTCGGCTCGAAGCTCGCCGAGAAGCAGACGATCCAGAACTGGATCGCCGACTCCGCCGCGGAGATCCAGGCGGCGCGGCTCATGACGCTTCACGCGGCGTGGAAGATGGACCAGAAGCTCGACGCGCGGGTGGACATCTCGCTCATCAAGTTCTTCGGCGCCAAGGTGCTGATCGACGTCATCGACCGGGCCATCCAGGCCCACGGCGCCGCCGGCATCTCGGCCGACCTGCCGCTCGAGCTCTTCTACCGGGAGGCGCGCGCCGCCCGGATCTACGACGGGCCGGACGAGGTCCACCGGATGGTCGTGGCGCGCCGGATTCTCCGCGACTTCCAGATCTAGCGGCTGACCTTGCCCGATCGACTCCCAGGGGGAGGCCGGCCCGAGCCGCTCGCCGAAGGGCGAACGGCCCGGCCGGGCCAAGAGGGCCGGCGGAGAGGGGCGGCGCCCCGCTCGGACGACGATACGGCGCCCGTCCGACCCGACGAGCAGCTCGACCGGGAGGCCGTCGGCGTCTATCTTCGCGGGCGGCTTCCCGGCGCCGACGCGCCGATCACCGTCAGCCAGTTTCCGGGCGGCCACTCCAACCTCACCTACCTGCTCCGGTTCGGCCGGCAGGAGTACGTCCTCCGCCGGCCCCCGTTCGGGCCGGTGGCACCCAAAGCCCACGACATGGCGCGCGAGCACCGGGTCCTCTCCGCGCTCTGGCGCGTGTTCCCGCCGGCGCCCCGGCCCTACCTCCTCTGCGAGGACCCGAGCGTCATCGGCGCCTCCTTCTACGTCATGGAGCGCCGGCACGGACTCGTCGTCCGGACCGAGATCCCACCGGAGATCGGCGCCGATCCGCGTCTCCACCGCCCCGCGAGCGAGGCGGTCGAGGACACCCTGGTG
>CAZDYT010000239.1:0-6299 GCA_964509395.1 uncultured bacterium | reverse complement strand
CGAGCATCGGGCGCTCGCCGAGCTCTCGCCCGCGCAGGTGGGGGCGGATGTCGGTCGCTGTGCGGCCTTGCTTCGGTCTCGGCTGGGGGCTAGGTCGGCGATGCCCTTCTCGTACCCGTATGGGAAGGCAAGTTCGCTGACCGACCACGCCGCCCTGGGCGTTCGAGCCGCGGGCTTCGTCTGTGCCTTCACCACGGAGCCCGGCGGGAACCCGGCCGGGCAGGACCTCTATCGTCTGCGGCGCACCGACACGAAAGAACTGGCACATGCGTAAGGTGTGTGTGGTGGTCGGCTCGCGGGCCAACTACAGCAGCATCAAATCGGCGATGCGCGCCATCCAGGCTCACTCCGACCTGCAGCTCCAGGTCGTGGCGGGAGCCTCAGCCCTGCTGGATCGGTACGGCTCGCTGGTGGACGTGGTCGAGCGCGACGGCTTCCGCCCGGTGGCGCGGGTGTTCATGCTCATCGAGGGCGAGACCCCCACTACCATGGCCAAGTCCACCGGGCTCGCCTTGCTCGAGCTGCCGACCGTGTTCGAGCAGCTCGGGCCGGACGTGGTGCTGACGGTGGGTGACCGCTTCGAGACCATGGCCACAACCGTCGCCGCCGCCTACATGAACATTCCGCTCGCCCACACCATGGGGGGCGAGGTGAGCGGGACCATTGATGAGAGCATCCGGCATGCCGTCACGAAGTTCGCGCACATCCACTTCCCGGCCTGCTCCGAGGCCCGCGACCGGATCGTCCGGATGGGTGAACGTCCGGAGACCGTGTACCTGGTGGGCTGCCCCCGGATCGACCTGGTGGCCGAGATCATGGCCCCGGGCCGGACTGAACCGCCGCCCGGGCTGTTCGGCGAGGGCGTGGGCGGTGAGTTCAACCTCGAGCAGCCTTTCCTCATGGTGTCCCAGCACCCGGTCACCACGGAGTACAGCGAGGGCGAGCGTCAGATCACCGAGACGCTGCTGGCCGTGGAGCGTGTGGGCCTGCCAGCCATCGTGTTCTGGCCCAACGCCGACGCCGGCGCCGAGGACATCGCCCGCGGCATCCGCAAGTTCCGCGAGCACCACGACGATTCCCGCATGCACTTCTTCAAGAACCTGCCGACGGAAGCCTACATCCAGCTCATGCTACGGACGGCCTGCCTGGTCGGAAACTCGAGCAGCGCCATCCGGGAGGGCGCCTTCATCGGCACGCCAGCGGTGAACGTCGGGAGCCGGCAGGAGATGCGCCAGCGGGGAAAGAACGTGACCGACGTGAGCTACGACCGTAACGCGATCGCCGAAGCGATCCTCGAGCAGGTCCGCCACGGGCCCTATCCGTCGGAGCCCATCTACGGCGACGGCCGGGCCGGAGAGCGGATCGCCGACATCCTGGCCCGTTGCCCCCTTTACGTCCAGAAGCGGATGACGTACTGAGCGTGGACATCCTCGGCGTGATCCCGGCGCGGGGCGGGTCGAAGAGCATCCCGCGCAAGAACCTCGCTCCCCTCGCCGGCCGCCCGCTGCTTGCCTACACGTGCGATGCGGCGCTGGCGAGCAAGCGGCTGACCCGCGTCGTCCTCTCGACCGACGACGAGGAGATCGCCGCCGCCGGGCGAGCGTGCGGGGTCGAGGTGCCCTTCCGGCGGCCTGCGGGGCTCAGCGGCGACGAGACGCCGATGGTCGAGGTGCTGCAGGATGTCGCCGCGCGGCTCGCGGACCGGGATGGTTACAGGGCTGAGGCGCTCGTGGTTCTCCAGCCCACCTCGCCCCTGCGGCGGGCCGCCCACATCGACGAGGCGGTCGAGCTCCTCTTGGAGACGGGTGCCGACTCGGTCGTGAGCGTGATCGAGGTGCCGCACCAGTTCAGCCCGGTGTCTCTCCTGCGAGTCGCGGATGGCCGACTCGCGCCTCTGGTCGAGGGCCCACCCATCCTGCGCCGCCAGGACAAGCCGCGCGTCTACGCCCGCAACGGCCCCGCCGTCATCGCCGTGCGCCGGGAGGTCGTGGTGGAGCGGGGGAGCCTCTATGGCGACGACTGCCGCCCGTACCTGATGGCCCTCGAGGACTCCGTGGACATCGACACCTCCTTCGACCTCGAACTGGCCGCGCTCCTCCTGGCGCGGCGGGGGACGGCGTGACGAGCGCGGGGCCGGCGGGGCGCTGGGCCCGACGCCTGCGGGCGGCTCGGCAGGAACTGGACGTCCTCCGGGACTACTGGGGGTTCCGTCGCCGGTACGCATTCCTCGGTGAGGACGCTCGTCATGCTGGTGCTACGCGGAGGGTTCTCATCGTCAGCCTCACGAACTGGGTAGCGCAGGTGAAGGCCGAAGGCCTGCTGGCCAAGGCCCTCCAGGCACGCGGCTACACGCCGGTCATCGCCACCTCCCGACGCTGCTGGCGGGCGCGGCGTTACTTCCCGGTGTTCGGCCTCCGGGACTTCGTCTTCCTCGACGACTTTACCCGGAGCGCTGCCGGGCTGCGGGCGGACGAGCGCAGGCCGCTGGTGGACGAGTCGGCGACAGTGCGCTCACTGCTCGGGCTGGAGCTCCGCGGCGTGGATGTCGGCCGGCACGCGCTGTCCTCCGTCGCCCGCGAGCTGCGGCACGGAAGCCTCGAGCTTCAGCACCCTCTGGTCAAGGACCGGGTCGAGCGGGCGCTCCGGCGATCGATCGACCTCGTGCCGGCGGCCGAGGCGGTCGTGGCCGAGGTGCGACCTGACCTGGCGCTCTTCCTCGAGCGGGGGTACACGCCGTACGGCGAGATCTTTGACGTGCTCCTGAACGCCGGCGTGGACACGATCCAGTGGTTTCACGGACACCGGTCCGACGCGCTCGCGTTCAAGCGGTACACGCGGGAGACGCGCGATCTCCACGGGTTCTCGCTCTCCCCCTCGACCTGGGAGCGGGTCCGGGCCATGCCGTGGACCGAGGGGCGCGACCGCGAGGTGCTCCGCGAGCTGCGGGAGCGCTACGAATCCGGCACCTGGTTCGCCCGCAAGTTCGCCAACGTGGGCAAGCGGCTCAAGACCCCCGAGGAGGTGCGGCGACAGCTGGGTCTGGACCCGGCCAAGAAGACGGCGGTGATCTTCTCCCACATCCTCTGGGATGCGACCTTCTTCTTCGGCGAGAACCTCTTCGAGGACTACGAGGAGTGGCTGGTCGAGACGGTCAAGGCCGCTTGCGCGAACGCCGCCGTCAACTGGGTGGTCAAGCTCCATCCCGACTACGTGTGGAAGCTGAAGCTGGATGACGCCGGCTGGGAGATCCGCGACGAGATCGCCATTCGGGCGAAGGTCGGTGCGTTGCCGGGTCACGTCAGGCTCCTGCCGCCCGACACCGACATCAACACGTTCTCGCTCTTCCCGGTGACGGACTACTGCCTGACCGTTCGGGGGACGATCGGCATCGAGATGCCGTGCTTCGGGATCCCGGTGCTCACGGCCGGGACCGGGCGCTACTCCGGGCTGGGCTTCACGATTGATTCGAAGAGCCGTGAGGAGTATTTGGAGCGATTAGGCCGGATCCAGGAGATTCCCCGGCTCGGCGAGGAGGAAACGCGCCTGGCGCGGAAGCACGCGTACACGCTCCTGAAGCTGCGACTCTGCCCGTTGATCACCTTCGAGTTCGTCCAAACCCCTCTGGAGACACTAGGGCACCCCCTGGCCCATGACGTGTCGATTCGGGCCCGCTCCGGACGAGACATCGAAACCGCGGCCGATCTCACCGCGTTCGTCCACTGGGCCATCGAGTCCCGGGAGCCCGACTTTTTGCTGTCTCTCGACGGACGGGGAGAGCCAGCGGCTGGTCCCTGGGGGCCGGCGGTGGGCGGCGGCGAGTCGGCTGGCGGCGGGGGCGCGCGCGGATGAACCGGAGATGGATCCCGCATCTGCGCTCGCCCGACGACGGTGCGCCCCTCGCACTGGCGATGGTGGAACGGGCCCAGGGCGACGAGATCGAGAGCGGTGAGCTCCTGTCGACCGGCTCGGGCCGCCGATTTCCGATCCGGGCCCACATCCCGAGGTTCGTCGAGGACGGTGGCTATGCGGCCAGCTTCGGCGTGCAGTGGAACCGCTACCGCGCGGTGCAGATCGACCGGCTCAACGGGACCACGATCAGCCGCGACTACCTCCTCGCCAGCTCGGGATGGACGCCGGACGAGCTAGGCGGCGCCCGGGTCCTGGAGGTGGGCTGCGGGGCCGGACGGTTCACCCAGGTGCTGCTGGACGCGGGGGCCGAGGTCTACGCGTTCGACGCCACGGAGGCCGTGGACGCCTGCTGGGCGACCAACGGTCCGCACGAGCGGTTGCGCCTGGTCCAGGCCGATCTCTATGCGCCGCCGTTCCCGCGAGGGTTCTTCGACCGGATCCTCTGCTATGGCGTCCTTCAGCACACCCGCGACGTGCACGGGGCCTTTCTGGCCCTGGTCCCGTTCCTGCGCCCGGGCGGGTCCATCGCCATCGACGTCTACCGGAAGCGGTGGTGGCTGTACCGATGGACGGCGAAGTACTGGTACCGGCCCCTCACCAAGCGGCTGCCCACGTCCCTGCTGATGCGGATCGTGGAGTGGTACGTTCCCCGCTGGCTGCCGGTGGACATCTGGTGCCAGCGGGTGCCTCTGCTGCGCTGGATCGTGCCGGCCATCGTGCCGTGCTGGAATTACACGGGAGTGCTCCCGCTCGATCGCGAGCAGCTCACGCAGTGGGCGATCCTCAACACGTTCGACGCGCTGTCCGCCTGGTACGATTCGCCGCAGACCCCGGCGGCGGTGAGGTCGTGGCTCGCCGAGGCGGGGCTGGGCGACGTGCGGGTGAGGCTGGGCGGCAACGGCATCCTGGCTGCGGGTCGCCGGCCCTCGGAGGAGCCTGGGCGTCCGGGGCTGACCCGGGCCGGCGAGATCGCGCCGAAGCCGCGCGCGGCAACGGCAGCGGGATGAGGTGACATGGGGAACGCCGAGTGGTCGGGCCAGCCGGTGCTCGTCACCGGAGGGGCTTCGTTCATTGGATCGCACCTGGTTGATGCGCTGGTCGACCGGGGCGCCCGTGTCCGCGTCGTGGACGATCTGAGCGGCGGTCGGCTGGAGTACATCGCGGGGCACGTGGAATCGGGGCGGATCGAGTTCAGCCAGGCAGATCTTCGCGACACCGGGACGGCCGACCGGGCCGTGCGCGGCATGAGCGTCGTCTTCCACCTCGCCGCCGACCACGGGGGGCGTGGTTACGTGGATCTGCACCAGGCCGCCTGCGCCTCGAATCTCGTGCTGGACGGCGCGGTGTTCCGAGCTGCCGTGGACCGGGGCGTCGAGAAGGTGGTCTACGCCTCGTCGGGGTGCGTGTACCCCAACTTCCGCCAGACCGACCCCACCGAGCTTCTCTACCTGAAAGAGGACATGGTCGGTCCGCCCTACGACGCCGACAACATGTACGGGTGGGCAAAGCTAATGGGTGAGATGACCCTGCGCGCGTACTGTGCCGAGAGGCGGATCAAGGGCGCTTCGTGCCGGTACTTCACGGTCTACGGCGAGCGAGGCAAGGAGAACCATGCCGTGGTCGCGATGATCGCGCGGGCGTTCGTTGGTCAGGACCCGTTCATCGTCTGGGGGACGGGCGAGCAGATCCGGAATTGGACCTATGTCGGCGATATCGTGGAGGGCACCATCCTCGCGGCCGAGCGCATCGATGACGGCTCGGCGGTGAACCTGGGGACGATGGAACGGGTTCGGGTCCTCGAGGCCGTCCAGGAGGTGCTCCGCTACACGGGCCATCGGGCTGTCATCCAGACGAGGCCCGAGATGCCGACCGGGCCCTACAACCGGGTGGCCGACAACGGCCTGGCCAAGCGACTGTTGGGGTGGGAGCCGAAGGTCGCGTTCGTCGACGGCTTGCACCGCACGATCAACTGGTACTGCCACACCAGGGATCGCGCCCAGGTCGCCCAGTCGCTCGACAGTTTGCTGCTGGATCGGTAGCCTCCGCATGGTGGCGACCGCGCCTGGGCGCTGTCTTGAGCTCTCGCCCTGGATGACGCTCCTGACGCGGGAGGCTTGCTTCGCGCTTGAGTCGGGCCGACGCGAGCGGACACGGACAATGGCATGCCCGGGCTCGATCTGAGCCACGCCAAGCTGAACCTGGGCTGTGGTGCCCGGCTGCACCCGGAGTGGATCAACATCGATCACGTGGCGTTCCGCCGGTGGGTCCCCGGGATCGTTCGGCGGGCGCTGCTGCGGGCGCGGATCGTGGGGCGCAAACCCCTCGTCCTCTACCATGACCTTCGTAAGAGCGTCCCGTGCCCTGACGGGAGCGCGGAGGTCGTCTATATG
>CAZDYT010000238.1:0-6305 GCA_964509395.1 uncultured bacterium | reverse complement strand
TCGGCCGGATGTTCGTCGCGGGGCGGAGCCGCGTGCCGTAGCAGACGCCGCTCCCGTCGCCGTGCGTGCAGTAGGTCGAGAGGCCGAGGGGGTAGGCGAGCAGGAGCATGTCGGTCACGTCCAGGACGGTCAGCCGCCCCTGGACCAGCTCCGTCCACGTCCCGGCGAAGCGGAGGCGGTTGTTGCAGTAGACCGTATAGGTCGCCGTGGAGGCGAGGTAGGCGACCCGAGCTGTGGCCGTGCCGCGCGGTGGCCGGACGAAGAACGGGACGTAGACCTCGGCGCCGCCCCCGCGCAGCCGGGCCGCGTAGACGCCGCTCTTCATGCCCGCCGGGATCGTCAGCGCGAAGTCGGTCTCCCACCCGGCGTCGTCCAGGTCGTCGTCGTGGAAGTGGATGGCGCCGTACTGCGCGGGCGCCTTCGCCCAGCTCATCTCCTCGCCCGTCCAGTTGTAGCCGGTCATCGCCCGCGCCGGCAGGTTGACCGTCTCGCCGTGAAGGCGGTTCGGCGACCGGTCCGTGATCCGCTCGATCGGAGGTCGGCCGCGCCCGGACTCCGCGGGGGAAGAGCCACCGCTGGCCGCCGAGAGATCGAGCGAGAAGTCCCAGGCCGCGACGACGCCCGTCTCGAGCCCGGCGGACAGCGGCCCGTCGGCGAGTGCCGCCATCTCCGCGCGGCTCAGCGCCCGGTTGGCCACGCGCGGGCGATCGATCTTCCCGTTGAAGTGCCCCCCGGCGATCGCCTTCCCCTCGACGTCCTCCTGGTGCCAGGCCGCGATGAGGAACGGGCCGGGGCCGGGCCGGGGCGTCACGCTGCTCGACTGCTCGACGTGGACCGGGCCGGGGAGGTCGAGCGTATGGTCCCGGAGCGGCTCCTGATAGAGGTGGACGCGCCGGGTGGCGGCGTCGAAGCTCGCGCCGACGAAGTACCACTTGCGCTCGAGCATGGGCACGCCGGTTGAGAGCTGCTCGACCCGGGTCCCGTCCCCGAGCCAGAGCGCCAGGGCGCCAGCCTCGTCCAGACCGAGCCCGAACCCGCTCCGGGTCTCTTCCGACCACGTCCCCAGCAAGGCCTGCCGGCCCTTGGGGGGCGTGGTCGGCCACACGAACGCCTGGAGACTCACGCTCGTGAGCGCCGCGAACCTCGGCGACGGCGGGACGATGGCGTAGGAGCCGAGGTGGATCGCCTGGACGCGGCCGGGGTACTCCCGGCTCACAGCCGTCGCGACGACGTCCTCCCGGAACCCGGGCTCGTCCGGCCCGGTCTCCGGCGCGAGCAGCCGCACGATGTCGGCCCGATAGGACGCGACCCCGTGGCAGCTCACCTTGAAGCCGATGGTGTCGCCGGGCGCCACGCTCGCCTCGTCGCTGTAGGCGAGGATCGCTCGCTCCGTCGAGGGCGCCTCGACCGCCCGGGGCGAGCGGGCCGGAGCCTCCCCCAGCTGGGCGTCCAGGTCGTGCCCCGTGAGCTCCTTCCAGCGCAGCATGAAGACCGCCCACTCGGCCTCCTCCAGGCTGTGGAAGACATACCCGGGGACCACCTCGGGGCGCGGCGGGGCGCCCGCCATGCGGGCGAGGATCCACTCCGCGTGCGGCTTGGTCATGATCAGGCAGTACTTGCCCGGGCCCGCCTGGCCGCGCATGCGGTTCAGCACGATCTGGAGGTCGCCCGAGTGCACGCCGAAGGGCCGGGCCCTGAACTCGCGCGCGAGGTCCGTGCGCCGGGGGTCGATCTCGATCATGGGGTGCTCCGTCTCCTGTCCCGTAGACGCCGATCGCGCCTGGGTCGTCCGCGCGCCCCAACCGGAGCGCTCCGAGCGCGGGCTTTGCCCGCGCGATTTCCGGGGGGAGGTTCGGAAGGGGGGCGGAGCCCCCCTCCGAGGATCTCCCGCCATACTACCCGTCTCGCCCGGATCGCGCTATGCCCTTGCGACCGAGCGCGGAATCGGGTCTACTGGGGGGCGGTCGCGGTCCGCGACCCTCGCATCTCGACCGCGCGGAGGAGAGCCGATGAAAGAGCTGGCGCGCCACCTGATGGTCGACTTCCTGCCCATGAAGACCTTCGCCGAGGACCCGCTGATCCTCACCGAGGGCCGCGGCATCTACGTCACCGACGTGGACGGCCGGCGCTACATCGACGGCCTGTCGGGGACCTTCTGCGTCAACCTCGGCCACGGCAACCGCGCCCTCGCCGAGGCGGCGGCCCGCCAGATCGAGCGGCTCGCCCTCGCCTGCCCCACGCTCGGCACCAACGACCGCGCGCTCGAGCTGACGAAGGTCCTCCTCGACATCCTGCCCAAGCAGTACACGACGCTGAAGCTCCTCTCCGGCGGCTCGGAGGTCACCGAGGCCGCGATCAAGATGGCGCGGCAGTACCACAAGCAGACCGGCGCCGCCACGAAGTACAAGGTGCTCTCGCACTACCGCGCCTACCACGGCGCCACCGGCCACGCGCTCGCCGCCGGGGGCTGGCCCGGCTGGCGCGCCGCCTACGAGCCCCTCCCGGGCGGGTTCATCCACCTCCACACGCCGGATACCTACCAGGTCCCCTTCCCCGCGCCGCCCGAGGCGCTGGGCGCCACCTACGCCCGGCTGGCGGAAGAGGTGATCCAGCTCGAAGGCCCGGAGACGATCGCGGCCTTCATCACCGAGCCGATCCTGACGTCGGCCGGCGTGGTCGTCCCGCCGCGCGACTACCTGCCGCGCATCCGCGCCCTCTGCGACCGCTACGACATCCTGCTCATCTACGACGAGATCATCACGGGCTTCGGCCGCACCGGCACGCTCTTCGCGGCGGAACTGACCAACGCGTGGCCCGACATCTTCTGCCTGGGCAAGGGCATGAGCGGGGGCTACGCCCCGCTGGCGGCGACCGTGGTGACCGGCCGCGTGGGCCAGGCGTTCTGGGGCGAGGCGGCCGACGCGGTGCAGTTCCACGCCGGCCACACCTACGGCGGGAGCCCGGTGGCGTGCGCGGTCGGCCTGGCGGCGATCCGCCAGATCGTGGAGGAGCACATCGTGGAGAACGCGAAGGCGCGGGGCGCCCAGGCCAAGGCGCGGCTCCTCGAGCTCCAGCAGCGCCGGCCGGTGATCGGCGACGTGCGGGGCGAGGGGCTCCTGGTCGGCGTCGAGCTCGTCCAGGACCCGGCGACCCGCCAGCGCTTCCCGGCCGAGGCGAACTTCGGGATCCGCGTGCGCGACGCCGCCCGCCGCCGGAAGCTCCTCCTGCGCGCCAGCCACTGGATGGTGGCGTTCGCGCCGCCGCTGACCACGACGGCGCCGGAGGTGGACGAGATCCTAAACATCTTCGAGGCGGCGCTCGACGACGTCCTCAAATCTTAATCGCAGGGCTCACCCGGGGAGGATCCGGCATGACAGGAGCGGCAAGCGAACGGGTCGCGTACTTCGACGGGCGCATCGTCCCCGAAACCCAGGTCCGGGTCCCGTTCCGGGACCGGGGCTTCAAGTTCGGCGACGCGGCGTTCGACACCACCCGGACCTTCGGGCACCGGATCTTCAAGCTCGAGGAGCACATCGACCGGTTCTACCGGTCCCTGCGCTACCTGCGGATCGACCCCGGGATCCCGCCCGCCCGGCTCATGGAGATCACGGAGGAGGTGCTCCGGCAGAACCTCCGGCTCCTGGAGCCCGACGAGGACTACTGGGTCACGCAGCGCGTCTCGCGGGGCCTCGACGCGGCCGATCAGCCGCTCTGGGGCCAGACCGGGCCGACGGTCATCGTCGAGTGTCAGCCGCTGCCGCTCCGGGAGCGCGCGCCCCTGTTCCGCGACGGCATCAAGGTCATCGTCCCCTCGGTGCGCCGCGTGCCGCCGGAGTCCCTCAGCCCCCGCGCCAAGACCCACAACTACCTCAACGTGATCCTGGGCGACCTCGAAGCGCGGGCCAGCGACCCGGAGGCCTGGGCCATCCTCCTCGACACCCGCGGGAACCTGACGGAGGGCATCGGGAGCAACATCTTCCTGGTCCGCGCCGGGACCGTCTACACGCCCCGCGGCCAGCTCGTCCTCGAGGGCATCAGCCGCGAGACGGTGATCGCGCTGGCCCGCGAGGCCGGGATCCCCCTGGTCGAGAAGGACCTCGACCTCTTCGACGCCCACACCGCCGACGAGGCGTTCCTCACCTCGACGAGCCTCTGCATCTGTCCGGTCCGGAGCGTGAACGGCATCCCGATCGGCGGCGGGCAGCTCCCGGGTCCCGTCACCCGACGGCTCACCGAGGCGTACAAGCGCCTGGTCGACTACGACTTCGTGGCCCAGTACCTCAAGCGCCTCGAGGCGTGACGCGGAGGGGGTTCCGCCCGAGCTAGGGCCTTGCGTCGCTGGTGGCGTCGACGACGCGGGCGCCGGTCACCGCGAGGAGGTCCTCCACGCGCAGCTCGAGGTCGATCCCCCGGACACCCGCGCTGACGTGGATCCGCTCGCGGGCGCGCGCGCTCGCGTCGAGGAAGACGTCGAACGCGCCCTGCCGGACGGCGAGGGCGGAGATCCCGCCGACCTGGAGCCCCGTCAGCGCCTCCGCCTCGCGCTGCGTCGCCATGCGGAGCTTCTTCTCCCCCAGCGCCCTGGCGAGGCGCTTCAGGTCCACCTGGCGGCGCGCCGGGACCATGACGAGGATCGGCTTCGCGCGCTGGCGCGTCTCCCGGAGCACGACCAGGGTCTTGTGGACCGCGTCCGGGGGCGCGCCCAGAAGCTCCGCCGCCTCCTCCGCCCCGTGGAAGGCCCGCGCGGGGTCGTAGACGGTCACGCGGTAGGCGATCCCGCGCGCCCCGAGCAGCCGCGAGGCATTGGTCTTCTCCATGCCAGGGATTTTATGTCACCATCTCCCCGCGTGACACGCGCGTTCGTCCCGACCGACCGCCGAGGGAGGTGACCGTGCAGCGGATCCCGCGAGAGCAAGCGCGCAAGTACGCCTTCGACTGGCGAGACGAGCCGCTCCTGCGCGTCGAGCGCGGCGAACGCTTCGAGATCGAGACCTACGACGCGAGCACCGGCTACTTCACGTCGCCCGAGGACCTCGCCATCCCCGCCCGGCGGCCCGGGTTCGACCGGGTCCCGCCGCTGGCCAACCCCATCGGCGGGCCCGTGTGGCTCGAGGGCGCCGAGCGCGGGGACACCCTCGTCGTGACCCTCGAGGAGATCGTGGTCGGCGACTACTCCTGGATCGCCGTCGGGCCGCGGCGGGGTCCGCTGGGGGAATCCGCGCGGTGGCCCGAGCTCTCCCAGCGCTACACGACGAAGGTCTTCCGCCACAGCCCCGGCCCGAGCGGGACGACGCGCGACGGGACGCTCCACTTCAACGCGCGCCTCGCCTGGCCGATCACGCCCTTCATCGGCTGCCTCGGCGTCGCCCCCGACCGCGAGGTCACCACGAGCCTCGACGGGCAGGGGGAGTGGGGCGGGAACCTTGACATCCGGGACGTCGCGCCGGGGCACCGGATCTGGCTGCCGGTCTTCCACCCCGGGGCCCTCTTCTACCTCGGGGACGTCCACGCGAGCCAGGGCGACACCGAGTTCACCGGCACCGCCGCGGAGACCACGGCGACCGTGCGGCTCACGCTCGACCTGATCAAGGGCAAGCGCATCCCCTGGATGCGGATCGAGAAGCCCGCATCCATCGTCTCCGTCTACGCCTACCGGCCGCTGGAGGTCGCGGTGGAGACCGCCACGGTCAACCTGATGGACTGGCTCATCGCGGACTTCGGCTTCACGCCGACCGATGCCTATTGTCTTGTGAGCACGTGCCCCGACTTCCGGATCAACGTCTACCAGATGTGCCGGGTCGGGAAGCTCAGCTACGTCGCCGGAGCCGAGATCCCCCGCCGGTATCTTTGATCCTCGGAGGGGGCTCCGCCCCCCTTCCGAACCTCCCCCCGGGGGGTGGTGCGAGACGCCGCATTGCCGACTCTGGACGCATGGAGTATCGTTATCAGCCACCGGAGGGGGAGCGCAGGCATGGTCACCCTTCAGTTGCCGACCCCGGCATGGTCTGCACCAGCGACCGACGTCGCGGACGCCCCGGCGTTCGCCGCCCGCGAAACCACCCAGACCGGTCCCCCGAAGCTGCGGCTCCTCGATCGCGCGCGAGGCCGTCCGCGCTCGCCACTACAGCCGCCGCACCGACGAAACCTGAGACCGGCCGGAGTCCGGAGCCCGGCCCAGAACCAGCGTTCAGTGAGGAACTGACCGCGGATATGACTTTGGGCAGCGGTAGGATGGAATACGGTCTTCCCATCATTAATCGCCTACGCTGGATTCTTCCCCTCCCCGTCGAGGTCATTTTGTCAGG
>CAZDYT010000237.1:0-6308 GCA_964509395.1 uncultured bacterium | reverse complement strand
GCGATCATCCCCACGAGCCCCTTCCGGGGCTTCGTGTCGATCATCTCCACCCCGGTCCCCCAGAAACGCTGGACGTCGCGCCCGACGTCGTCCGACTGGAAGCAGAGGTGGTGGAGCCGCGGGCCCCGGCGCTCGATGAACCGGCCGACCGGGGTGTCGGGGCCGGTGGGCTCGAGCAGCTCGATCTCGCACGACCCGGACGCGAGCAGGGCCGCCCGCACGCCCTGGTCGGGCAGCTCCGCCTCGCGGATGAGCGGCAGGCCGAGCGTGTCCCGCCAGAACCCGCACGCGTCCTTGAGGCTCCGAACCGCGACACCGACGTGGTGGATACCCTTGATCACGCCGTCACTCGTCGTAGTGGTAGGTGATTTCGCCGAACGTGTCGGCCCGGGAGCAATCGGCCTCGCGGACGACGGCGGGACGCACGGGATCGCCCGTCAGCGGATGAAGGGCGCGGGTTGCGCGGCGAGCGCGTCGGCGATCCGCTGCCGGTGGGGCGGGACCAGGTCCGGCGGGAGCGCGTCCGGCGCGACCCAGGCGAGCGCCAGCGTCTCGCCCGGCCCCGGCCGGGGCGCCCCCCCGCGAAGCTCGCACGCGAAGCAGAGGTTCACGTAGTGCCAGACGCGGCCGTCCGGGTAGCGCACGATCTGGAGCCGCGGGTCGGAGTAGACGCCGATGAGGCGCCCCACCGCCACCTCGTAGCCCGTTTCCTCCCGCACCTCCCGCTCCAGCGCCGCCGTGACCGTCTCGCCGATCTCGACGGACCCGCTGGGGAGGTTCCACTGGCCGCCGTCGGCCCGCTGCGCGAGGAGCAGGCGGCCATCGCGCAGGATCACGGCCGAGACGCTCGGCCGGATCGCCTGCGCCCGGGACCAGTCGGGCTCGATCTCCACGGCCCCCCAACGCTACTCCAGGCCCGACGCGACTGCAACCTCGGGGTTGTCTCATCTGGGAGCGCCGCCGTAGACTCGACCCGGTACCCGTTGTCGCCAACCCCAAAGGAGGCACGCATGGCACGCTCGCCCCTCGCCGGCAAGGCGCAGACCGTCCTCGGCCCCGTCCCCGCCGAGGAGCTCGGCATCACGCTCCCCCACGAGCACCTTCTCATCGACTTCCGCTTCATGTATCGCGAGCCGGAGGGCGCCGGCGGGCGCGGGCGCGGTCTCGAACCGGTCGGGCTCCGGAACCACTACGAAGTCCTCTACGACTGGACGCGCAACCTCGACAACCTGCAGCTCCTGGACGAGGCCACGGCCGTCGAGGAGGCCCTGCTCTACCGCTGGGAAGGCGGGCGGACGCTCGTGGACCCGACGAACGTGGGGCTCGGGCGGGACCCCCTCGCCCTCCAGCGGATCGCGCGCGCGACCGGGCTCCACGTGATCATGGGCGCGGGCTACTACGTCGGACCGGCGCACCCGCCCGACATGGACACCCGGACGGAGGACGGCATCACGCGCGAGATCGTGCGGGACCTCACCGAGGGGGTCGGCGACACCGGCGTCCGCGCGGGGCTCATCGGCGAGATCGGCTGCTCGTGGCCGTGGACCCCGAACGAGCGGAAGTCCGTGCGCGCCGCCGCCGCGGCCGCCAAGGAGACCGGCGCGCCGCTCATGATCCACCCCGGCCGCCACCCGACGGCGCCCGAGGCCCACCTCGAGGAGGCGCGGAAGGCGGGGCTCGACCTCCGGCGCGTCATCATGTGCCACATCGACCGGACCGTGTCGGAGCCCGCCCGGCTCAAGGCGATCGCCGACACAGGCTGCTACCTCGAGTATGACCTCTTCGGGATGGAGGTCTCCCACTACCCGATGAGCGACTTCGAGATCCCCTCCGACGCCATGCGGATGCGCCAGATCCTCTGGCTCATGGAGCAGGGGCACGGTCAGCAGATCCTCCTAGCGCACGACATCTGCTTCAAGGTGCGTCTCGCCCGCTACGGCGGCCACGGCTACGCGCACATTCTCCGGCACATCGTCCCGCGGCTCCGCAGGAAAGGGCTGAGCGAAAAAGAGGTCGGGCTGTTGATCGCGGAGAACCCGACCCGCGCGGTGACATACGTCTGACACGGGTTGCCCATCGCGCGCGCGTGCGGGAGCGAGCACCGTGGGGCTGTTCGCCGCGGCAGGCCCCGCGCGGTCGTGAGGCCGGCGTGCATGGTCGCGAATCATGCGGGCCAGTCCGGGCATCATCCCCGGGGATCGCCCCGCGGTCAGGAGTGATAGACTGAGAGCGCCATGGGCCGACGGAGGATGATCGCTCCCCTCGCCGTCGTGCTGATCCTGGGGAATGTGTCGAGCTTTTCTCCGTTTGGGTCCGTGAGCCTGCCGGATCCGTTCCGGGTCGCGGGCGTGTCCCGCACCGCCGACGACGACCTCATCCTCGCGGTGATCTCCGCGGATACCGCGCTCGGCCCCTCCTCGCTCCAGGTGGTTCCGTCCCCGATCATGCCGGCGCTCCCGCCGCCCGCCGAGGGGCAAGCCCCGGGGGCCCGCCTCACGCTCTCGACTCGAGGCCCCCCGATCCGCTGAGCTTCCGCCCCGCCGTGCCCGGGCGCACTCTGCAGCATTCCCGGCGGGACACCCGTGACGGATCATCCGACACGCGCTTCCCGTCGACGGCGGGGACAGCACTCCGGGAGAGGGCTGGAGCCTCGCCGAGGCTGCCGCCCGTCCCTTCAACCGGGAGGAGGTTCGATGAAGCTGATTCGCGACACGATCACGATCCAGACGGAGCAAAACCAGGAGTTCGTCGACATCACCAAGCACGTCCGCGACGTCGTGGTCCGATCCGCTGTCCGGAGCGGCGTTCTGATCGTCAGCTCTTTTCACACGACCCTCGCCCTCTTCGTGAACGAGTTCCAGTCCGCACTCATCCATGATCTCGGAGCATTGCTCCAAAAGCTCGTCCCACGGAGAGAGGGCTATCGGCACGACGACCCCCACTATTCGGATTGCGATCGCGGAAACGCCCATGCCCACCTCCGGTCCATGCTGCTGGGGCGCAGTCTGGCGCTGGCGGTGGACAATGGAGAGCCGGTACTCGGGCGGTACGAGAGCCTCATCGCCGCCGAGCTGGACGGGCCTCGCATGCGGCACATCAGCGTCCAGCTGATCGGGGAGTAGACGCTCTACTGGAGCGAGCCGGCGGCAGCGCGATCGGCGAGGACGAGAGCCGCGGGGAGGGTCTGGAGGATCGACGCCGGGCAGTCGGGCGTGACCGGACCGGCCAGCGCGCGGCGGAGAATGTCGCGCTTGGCGGCGCCACTCACCAGGACGACCAGCTCGCGCGCCTCCGCGAGCGTGCCGAGGCCCAGCGTCACCGCCCGGTCGGACACCCGGGGGTCGGCCCCGTCGTCGGTGAGGACGTAGGCCACCGTCTCGGGGAGCAGGCGCACGGGGCGGGTTCGGCTGTCGAAGGCCGAGCCGGGCTCGTTGGACGCGAGGTGCCCGTTGGGCCCGAGCCCGAGGATGGCGAGGTCGAGGCCGCCCAGCCCCGCGATCCGCCCCTCGACGTCCCGGCACATCGCGTCGAGGTCGGCCGCGGCCGGATCGAAGGGGTAGAGGTTCTCCGGCGGGATAGCCGCCCACGCCAGGAACGCCTGCCGCACCTGGCGCCAGAAGTAGCCGGCAGCGGGCGCCGGCGCGCACAGCTCGTCCACCCCGAAGATGCGCGTTCGGGCGAACGACAGGCCGAGCCGCTGGGCCTCCTCCCGGAGCTGCCGGTACAGCGGCCGGGGCGTCCGCCCCGCCGGCACGGCCATCACGAGGTCGGGCCGCGCCGCGAGGCGATCGAGCCAGTGGGCGGCCGCGCCGCGCGCCAACGCCGCCGCGTCATCGAAGACCCGCAGCCTCATCGTGGCGCCACGGGTCCGGGGAGCCCCAGAGCTCTCATCGCGGAGTGGTGATCGCGGCTGGCCACTCCGCGCGGCGTCAGCGGAACAGGGCCTGCAGGGTCTCTTCGGGGACCGGCGGGACCTGGGCGATGCGGGCGTTTTCCTCCACGTGGCCGACACGCTTCATGCCGACCAGCGCCGTGCCGACACCGGGCGTCGACCGCACGAACTGGATCGCGCGCTGGGCGTCGGTGTCGAAGCCTCCGAGGGAGTCGCGGAGGGCCGCCGGGAGGTTCCGGGCGAGGCGGCCCTGGAGGATCGAGGCCGAGGTCATGACGTAGAGGCCGTGGGCGCGCGCCGCTTCCAGGAGCGGCGCCTCTCGTCCGTCGAGGCGCTGGTTCGCGAGGCCGAATGCCTCGAGCATCGCGAGGTTGTACGGAAACTGGAGCACCCGGAAGTGGTGCCCCGCTCCCCCGACCTCGCGCGCCACGCCGACGAGATCGGCCAGCGAGAGGTAGTCCGGGGCCTCGCGCGGCTGCCGGTAGCCGTTCCACGTCGCGGTGCCGTAGACCCCGATCTTCCCCTCGGCGCAGGCGGCCTCGAGCACCTCGAAGGCCGCCCGGATCCGGCGCATGAACTCCTCGCGCGAAACCTCGGCGAGCTGCGTCTCCGGGTTGTGGACGTGGTAGACGTCGATAGCGGCGAGACCCAGGTTGCGCCGGCTCCGCTCCAGCTGGTCGGCCAGGTAGCGCGGCGCCATGCAGTGGCAGCCGGCGGCGAACTCCTCCCACGTGAAGATGCCGGGGCGGATGTACGTCTCCTCGACGTATCGGCGGGGATCGCGCGGCCGCGAGCCGTCAAACGGCAGGAAGCCGCCCTTGGTCGCCACCAGGACCTCCTCGCGCCGGACGAGGCGGCGCTCGAAGGCGAGCCGGAGCGCCTGACCGATGACGCGCTCGCTCCGCTGGCTTCGGTAGTTGATGGCGCTGTCGAGGACGTTGACGCCAAGCTCGAGCGCGCGGACGACGGCGGCGCGGTAGAGGTCGTCGGTCGGGTCGTCGTCCTCGCCGAGATAGGTGCCGAGCCCGAGGGAGGAGAGCCACCGGCCCGCGTGCTCGCGGAAGTGGCCGGCCGCGGTGCGATCCGCCATCCGCTGGCCGTAGGCCGCGGTTCCCTCCGGTGTCGCGCGCCCCGAGATCAACTCCCCCATCGGGCACATGGTAGCACCGTGGGCGGCCGACTCCCTCGGTGCGGAGGTCCGGCACGGTTGGGGGGAGGCAGGCCCGATCCGTTCGCCGGCCGAGCTAAGGTCGGGACGGCCGCGAGGCACAAGCCGAGCGCGTCACGACCGAGATGGCCAAGGCGAACGGCCGGGCTTTGCCCGGAGGGCCGTCGGAGGGGGGCGGAGCCCCCCTCCGAGACTCTATCGCCAGTCGTCCAGGACGAAGTCCTCTTCGCGCTCGTAGTCCTCGTGCTTGCCCCGCTTCATGCGGATCATCGGCATGTCCATCTGGTAGCCCGAGGCGAGAAGCGTCTGGTAGGCCCGCCAGTACGCCGTGTACACCGGCGCGATGATACGCTGGCAGCCCTTGGCGACGGCGTACTCCTCGCACGCGGCCAGGAGCTGGGCGAAGGACTCGGGGCGCCGGCGGCTCGGATCAATCGCCGCGTACTTGATGTACAGCGCCCCGTAGGGCGCTTCGGAGACCCCGGAGGTGTGACAGATGGCGAAGCCGAGGATCGCGCGGTCCTTCTCGAGAAGCAACGTGTCGCCGAGCAAGAGCCCGTTGACGATCTCGATCTCCTTGGTCAGATCGAGTCCGCGGTAGAGCTTGCCCGTCAGCGCGCGGAGACGGCCGAGCAGGGCTTTCTTCTTGCTCTCCTCGTAGGTGGAGAACCGCCGGATCTGCGGCGCCCCCCGGGCAGGCTTCGGGGTGGGGACCGGCTCGCGGCGCTCGAGCGACTTCGCGGTGAGGGCCACGAGCGCCTTGGGCTTGAATCCGAACTTCTGGTAGAGGACGAGGTGCTTGGGGCTGTAGGGATAGGTCACCAGGCCCTGGAGCGTCACGCGGTTCTCGTCGAAGAAGCCCTGCGTCGCCTTGGTGAGCCCCTGGGCGACCTTCTGGTTCTGGTAGGGCGTGAGCACCGCGACCGGGCCGAAGAGCCCCACGCTGCCCCAACAGACCGCGATCGAGGCGCCGACGATCTTGCTGTCGTTCTCCTCCGCGACGTAGCACCCCCAGGGCTCCATGAGCCAGCGGTGGTGCACGTACTGGGCCCCCCCGAAGACCTGTCGGGGCCGCGAGCCGAGCTGGCGCTCGTAGAAGTCGGCAAACGCCGACTCCACCACTTCCCGGATCCGCGACAGGTCGCCCTTGCGCACCCGTCGAATCTTAATCACGGTGCCCCTCCCGACCTCTTCCCACAGCCCGGGATGCGACGGCGGTCACGCGCGTTTCCGGACCTCCACCCCTGC
>CAZDYT010000236.1:0-6317 GCA_964509395.1 uncultured bacterium | reverse complement strand
CCCGGGCGCGGGTTGCACGGCCGACCGGCGGCGGGGCAAGATCGAGAGCATGCCTCCGCGACGGCCTCGCCCCTCGCCCACCCGCCGCACCGGCGCAAGCCGGCGGAAGCCGATCCTGCTCATCGTCCTCGCGCTGAGCGGGCTCGCCGCCTACGCCTGGTGGGCCGGCGGGCGGGCGACACCGCCGCCGCTGGACCCGACGCGGGAGACCGTGGTGTTCCTCGGCGACAGCATCACCTCCGGCCACGGGCTCCCCCTCGCGGCGACGTTCCCCCTTCGCCTGGGGATCGCCCTCGGCATCAACGTGCGGAACGCCGGGATCTCAGGGGACATGTCGGCGGGCGGGCTCCGCCGGCTCGAGCGCGACGTCCTCGCGTACCGGCCGAAGCTCGTGGTCGTGGAACTCGGGGTGAATGACGTCTTCCAGCGGCTGCCGCGGGAGGAGACTCTCGGGAACCTGCGCGCCATCGTGCGGCGCCTCCGTCAGGACGGCGCCGGGGTCCTGCTCCTCCACATCAGCCTCGCCGCCCTCGGGCGGGACGACTACCCGGAGGGCTTTCGCCGGATCGCCCGCGAGGAGGGCGCCCGGCTCGTCGAGGACTTCCTGAGCGGGGTGGTGCCGGCCTACACGACCGACGGGCTCCACCCGAATGAGGAGGGTCACAGACGCCTCGCGGCGCGCCTCGAGCCGCTCCTCCGGGAGATCCTCGGCCGCTGACGCGGTCGCCCTCGGGGCTCTCCGCGCCGCGCCACCCGGGGTGGCGCTCGGACGCGAGGGCGTCAGGCGCAGCGGTCAGCGGGCTTCCTCGATGGTCCCGATCTGATCGAGCCGCACGAACACGGGCGGGCTGCCGGCGCGCTCGAGGACGAGCCCGGTCTCCTCCACCCGCGCCAGGCGCCCCTGAACGCTCCAGTCCTTGGCGAGCTTGATGTAGACCTCTTTGCCGATCAGGGTGTCGATGAATCGCTCCAACGTCGTGCGGCTCGCGCACCTCCTTTCAGGCCGCCCCATTCTGGCCAGAAGGGCGGCCGGAGTCAACAATTCCGTGGCCCCCGTGGCCTCGCACCCGACGGCACCCGCGACTCATCGCCAACCCTGGGCGCGCCACGCGGATGGAGCGCTGCCGGCCCATCGAGGAGGTTGACCTCCGCGCCCGGGCTGGCGGCGCGGGGTCGATCCCGAGATTCCTCGGAGGGTGGACGCTGCCGCTCATCCGTCGACTCCGGTTCCTTCTCGGGGGGAGGCAGGCCCGATCCGTTCGCCGACCGATCAAGGCCGGGACGTCCGCGAGGCCGCAGGCCGAGCGCGTCCCGGCCGAGATCGACAAGGCGAACGGCCGGGCTTCGCCCGGAGGGCCGCCGGAGGGGGGCGGAGTCCCCCTCCGAGGATCTCAGGACGCCCGCTCGAGGGCGAGCCCGCGGACGATCCGGCTGTTGGCGAGCCGCCGGAACACGTCGGGCGAGGTCTTGATCTTGCCGTTGCGGCCGCCCGTGCCGAGGATCACGTAGTCGAGCGCCATCAGCCGCTCGTCCACGAAGAGCGGCACGTCGGCCGGGAGGTCGAACACCGTGACGCCGCCGACCTGCATGCCGGTGAGCTGCGCCATCTCGTCGGCGGTGGCGAACGACAGCTTCGACACACCCAGCAAGTCCCGGACGGTGTGGTTGACGTCGAGCCGCGTCGTCGCGAGGACCACGCACGCGGCGTACTGCTTCGGCTCCTTCTTCGATGCCACGATGATCGAATTGCCGGCGTGGTCGGGGGGATAGCCGTACCGCTCGCAGAACGCCGCCGTATCGGCGAACTGGGGATCGATGGGGATGATCTCGTAGGGGATCCCCAGGCGATCGAGGGCATCGCGGGTCGCCTGTTCCGGATCGCGGGCGTCAGCCATTCGGTCCTCCGGGATCAGCCTGGATTTTTGGGGAGCCTGCGGGCCGAGCGAGCTGAGAGGACTGGCCGCGCGGAGCCTGCCCTCGTCTCGCGCGACGCACGCGGCAGCGACCAGACAATATCCGGCCAAACCCCGTGCCCGTCAAGCCATCCCCGTCGGGCTTGGGCCCGGTCCTCCCTCGGGGTAAGTTGGTGGGAGCAACGCTACGAGAGCAACCGACAGGAGGTGCATCGGTGACCGAGCAACTGGCGGACGCACGGATCCAGGCGTTCCTCGGGACGAAAGAGGTGCTCGTGCTGGCCATGCTCCAGTCCGACGGCGCGCCGCTGGCGACGCCGATGTGGTTTCTCCACGGGCCCGAGACGCTCACGATGGTCAGCCTCGCGGACGCACGGAAGGTCGGGAACCTGCGGCGCGATGCTCGGGTGTGCGTGGCAGCGGAGGCCGGGACACGGGGGGACATCCGCGGCGTGACGGTGCGGGGCCGCGCCGA
This sequence comes from uncultured bacterium, assembly GCA_964509395.1. Classification (GTDB taxonomy): domain Bacteria; phylum Methylomirabilota; class Methylomirabilia; order Rokubacteriales; family DASRDR01; genus CAZDYT01. The sequence continues at coordinate 3,929 of CAZDYT010000236.1, read as the reverse complement.
GATCCTCCCGGACTCCGAGGCGCGACGCGCGCTCGCCCAGCGCTTCCTCGACAAGTACCATCCCGATCTCGAGCGACGCTGGGGAGGCCGCTCCATGCCCGCGGACCGCGTCATGTTCCGGATCGTCCCCGCGCACGTCCGGAGCTGGGGCCTCTAGCGGCGCTTATTCATGAAGGCCGTGGCACGGGCGGGGCCTGCCGCGGCGAACAGCCCATCGGCGTCCTCGCGGCGAAAAACGAGGCGGCCCTGAGGCCGTCCGGAGCGGTGCGCGTGAAACACCCCCGGCGGTGTATCACGCCGCTGCGGGCGCCGTCGGGTACCCGCTTGCGGGTGCCCGTTCGCCGCGTCACCCGCCCGTTCCGTCATGCCCTCCGCGAATTATTCCGGGCTAGCGAGCATCGTTATTGACGTGATGCGATGGTCTCCCGTAGGATGCCGGAGGCGAGCCATCCGGCGGTACCCGGTCCCGCTCGGTGGAAACGGAGCTTCGACATGACGCCGTTGTCGGTGTACCTCCCCTTCAACCGCGAGTGCCTGCGCGAGGCGTTCGTCCCCGCCAAGCGCATGACGACGCCCCCGGAGCCCCACGGCTACTGGCTCATCGTTCAGGAGCAAGGCCTGATCGTCGTCCCCGAGGCGGACGCGATGCGCCTTCCCTACGGCGAGCTTCCCGGCGCCTTCGACGGCAAGCTGGGGCGCCCGGTCTGCCTGGGGACGCTCGAGGGCACGCCGTGCTGGGTGGCGGCGCTGCCCCGCGACGTGTCGGTGCCGGCGGGGTTCCATCGCGAGACGCTGGTCCCGATGCAGGGCACCCGCCTTCCGGACGACCTGCTGTCGCTCGGGGGCGCGGCGCTCCAGGCGCTCCACTGGGAATCGACGAGCGGCCACTGTCCTCGGTGCGGCGAGCCGACCGAGCGAATCGAGGGCGAGTGGGGGAAGCGCTGCCCGCGCTGCCGGTACGAGCATTTCCCCCACCTCCACCCGGCCGTCATCGTGCTCGTGCGGGACGGGAACCGCTGCCTGCTCACCCGCAAGGCCGGCTGGGTACCCGGCCGCTACGGCCTCGTGGCGGGCTTCGTGGACAACGGTGAATGCCTCGAAGGGGCCGCGCGCCGGGAGGTCCAGGAGGAGGTCGGCGTCGAGGTGACGGACCTCCGGTACGTCGGGAGTCAGAACTGGCCCTTCCCCAGTCAGCTCATGATCGGCTTCGTCGCGAAGTACGCCGGCGGGGAGCTCAGGATCGACCGGGAGGAGCTGGAGGACGCCCGCTGGTTCCCCTGCGAGGCCCTCCCGAACCGTCCCTCCCACCACTCGATCGCCGGGTTCATCCTCGACCACTACGCCAAGCCCGAATAGGAGAGCCTGTGCCGGTCGTCATGCCCGACCAGCTCCACCGCCTCGCGGTGGCGCTCTACGAGCGCGCGGGTGTGGCGCCCGAGGACGCCCGCATCGTCGCCGACCACCAGGTGGGCGCGAACCTCGCCGGCCACGACTCCCACGGGGTCGTCCTCCTGCCGACGTACCTCGACCGGATCCGCAAGGGGCACATCGTGCCGGGCGCCCCCATCGAGATCCTCGACGAGACGCCGACGACCGCCCGGGTGAACGGGAATTGGGGCTTCGGTCAGGTCGTCTCGACGCGCGCGATGGAGCTCGCCATCGCCAAGGCGCGGCGGCAGCACGTCGCCATCGTCTCCGTCTTCCGCCAGAGCCACGTCGGCCGGCTCGGGGACTATCCGCTGATGGCGGCGCGGGCGGGCCTGGTCGGCCTGATGATGTGCGACTCGGGCCGGGCGCCCAAACAGGTCGCGCCGTTCGGCGGCCGGGAGGCGCGCCTCGGGACCAATCCCCTCTCCATCGCCTTCCCGGGCGACCTCGAGGCGCCCATCCTGATCGACATGGCGACGAGCGCGGCGGCGGGCGGGAAGATCCTGGTGGCGCGGGCCCGCCACGAAGCGATCCCGCTGGGCTGGCTCGTCGACAAGGAGGGGAAGCCGACGACGGACCCGCGCGCCCTCGCCGCCGGCGGGGCGATGCTCCCGCTCGGGGGCCCGCAGGGCTACAAGGGCTCGGCCCTCTCCTTCGCCGTCGAGACGCTGGCCGCGATCCTCCCGGGGCTCGGCTTCGGGGTCGATCCCGAGGGCCGCCACAACGACGGCGCCTTTCTCCTCGCCTTCGATCCGGGCGCGTTCCGGCCGCTGGCGGGGTTCAAGGCCGAGGTCTCGGCGTTCGCGCGGTACCTCAAGGCCACGCCCCCGGCCGAGGGGTTCACCGAGGTGCTCTACCCCGGCGAGATCGAGTACCGGACCGAGCAGCGCCGCCGCCGCGAGGGCATTCCGATCGAGGATGAGACCTGGGAGAAGCTCGCGGCACTCGCGCGCGCCGCCGGCCTGGATCACCTGGTGTGACTCGGAAGGAGGCCCCCTTGTCCGAACGCGTTGTCTTCAAGGCCCGCCGCGTCGCCAAGGCCGACGTCTCGGGCTTCCTGCCCGACCACGCCGTCCTCACCGACGGGGAGCGCATCACGGCCGTCGTCCCGCAGTCCCAGCTCCCACGCGACGCCGCCGAGACGCATCGACTCTACGACCTCGGCGACGTCTCCCTCCTCCCCGGCCTCGTGGACGTCCACTCGCACATGCACTGCTCGGCCACGCCCGATGCCTACGACCTCGTGACGACGGAGCCGCTCGAGCGGCTCATCCTGCGGGCGGCGGCGAACATCCGGAGCGTGCTCCTCAGCGGCGTGACGACGCTCCGCGACCTCGGCAGCCGGAACGAGGTGGCGTTCCCCGTTCGGGACGGCGTCCGGGCCGGGGTCATCCCGGGGCCGCGGCTGCTCCTGGCCGGGACGCCCATCACGACCACCGCCGGCCACTGTCACATGTTCGGCACCGAGGCGGACACGCTGGAGCAGGTCGTCACGGCCGTCCGACGCCAGAAGAAGCTCGGGGCGGACTGCATCAAGATCATGGCGACCGGCGGGATGTTCACGCCGACCGCCAACCCTCGCACGGTCCAGTACCCCGTCGAGACGCTCGCCGCCGCCGTGCGCGAGGCCGAGCGGCTCGACATGCCGGTCGCCGCCCACACCCTCTCGGCCGAAGGAGTCCGCAACTGCGTGGAGGCCGGCGTGCACCACCTGATCCACGCCCGCTGGCTGAGCGCCGACCCGCGGAAGGGCCTCGAGTACGATCCCGAGGTCACCAAGCGCATCGCCGCGACCGGTCAATGGGTGGACATCACGTTCGGGCTGTTCCTCCTCGCCCACGAAGCGGTGGCCGCCGGCGCGCCGCCGCGGGTGCCGCACTGGGCGGTGGCGGCGGCGCCCCCCTCGGACGAGGAGCATCTCGACACCGCGCGGGACATGCGGGCCCGCGGCGTGCGGTTCGTGACCGGACTCGACATGGGGATGACGCATGCCCGGTTCGACGCCTCGGCGGCGAACGCCCGCGCCTTCGTCACGTGGCTCGGCTACTCGCCGTGGGAAGCGATCCGCGCCTCCACCCTCGAGTCGGCCGAGGCGCTCCGGCTCGGCGGGGTGATCGGCGCCCTGCGCCCGGGCCTCATCGCGGACATGATGTCGGTGGCGGGCGATCCGGGGCGGGACATCGCGACGCTCGGGGCCGCCATCGACGTGATCCAGGCGGCCCAGCCCGTCAAGCTGGGCGGACGCGCCCTCGTCTAGTACGGGCTCTGCCATCACCAAGCGGGGCCGGCTGCCGTTCATGGTCTTCGAGGGACGGTTCACGGCCCCAGTCTTCATCGCCTTCCTCCGGCGGCTGGCCCGCCAGCGCCGGCGGAAGGTCTTCGTGATCGCTGATCGCCACCCGGTCCACGAGTCCCCGACGATCGTGAGCGGCGCGCCCGCGCCCCACAGCCTCCTTGGCGGCGCGCCGCCGCACACCCTTCGCCTGCTTCGGGGTCGCCAT
>CAZDYT010000235.1:0-6350 GCA_964509395.1 uncultured bacterium | reverse complement strand
TAATGGACGAAGACGTCCTCGCCGTCCTCCTGCTCGATGAACCCGTACCCCTTGGCGTCGCTGAACCACTTCACCTTGCCTGTCTTGGCCATCTTCTCCCTTCCCTCCCTCTGCCACTGGTGAATGCCGCGGGCAAAAATCGGCGCCGATTATAAGGGCGGCCTTTTTCGAGTGTCAAGAAAAATGCGCAGGGGAGCAGGTGCGAGGAGGCTCAAAGAATGGCAGGCTTTCGAGGGGTCGCGACACCCCTCCTCGGGCGCTCGTCAGCGGCCGCGGGCCTGGCCGATCAGCTCTTGAGCGTGGCGAAGGCTGGTGTCCGTGACCGACTCGCCCCCCAGCATCCGAGCGATCTCGCGAACCCGATCGTCCTTGCCGAGGGCATCCACCGAGGTCACGGTGCGTTGCTCCTCCACGCGCTTCTCCGTTCGCAGGTGGTGGTCCGCGTAGCAGGCGATCTGCGGCAGGTGCGTGATGCAGAGCACCTGGCGGGCTCGTGCCACCTGGCGAAGCTTCCGGCCGACGATGTCCGCCGCCTTACCGCCGATCCCCGCATCCACCTCGTCGAAGATCAGGATGGGCACGGCGTCGGAGGCTGCCAAGACGACCTTCAAGGCGAGCATCGTCCGGCTCAACTCTCCTCCAGAGGCGATCCGGGCAAGCGGCCGGGGCTCCTCGCCGGGATTCGGCGAGAACAGGAACTCGGCTTGGTCCACGCCCCGCGGCCCCAGGCGCCACGCCTCCGGCCCGACGGCCACATCCCCCGGGCCGGCCGGTTCGCGCGTGAAGCGCACGGTGAAGACGGGCTTCTCCATCCCCAGGGCGCCGAGCTCCGCCGTCACGAGGCCCTCGAGGCGCGCCGCGGCCTGCTCGCGGCGGGTCGACAGGTCCGCGGCCCGGGTGACCAGCTCCGCACGGAGCTTCTCGAGGCGCTCCGCGAGCTGACGGCTCTCTTCGTCCCCGTGGGTGAGCTTGTCCAGATCGGCAGCCATGCGCTCCCGCGCGGCCAGGACCGCCTCGACACTGTCGCCGTACTTCCGCTTGAGACGGCCAATGGCGTCGAGTCGGCGCTCGATCTCGTCGAGGCGTGGCGGATCGAACACGACCGCGTCGCGATAGGCTCGGACGGCGCGCACCGCCTCGTCGAGCTGCAGGGCGACGACATCGAGCGCCTGCACCGTCGGCGCCAGCGCGGGGTCGATCTTCGCCAGCTCCCGCAGCGCCGAGATGGCTTGCCCGAGCCGCGTCGCGGCAGCTCCCGGGTCGTCGTACAGGTGCCGGTAGGCGCTCGCCGCCCCCTCGGTGAGGCGTTCGGCGTTCTGCAGGCGCTTGCGCTCCTCCCGAAGCTCCTCCTCTTCGCCCGCCCGCAGTCGTGCGGCTTCGATCTCGGCGATCTGCGTCCGGTGGAGATCCAGCCGGTGCGCCTTGTCCTGCGCCGAGGCGGCCAGCTCGGCCAGCTCCAGGGCTACCGCCCGCCACTCCTCGTACCGCTGCCGGAGCTTCTCCCGGAGAATGCCGAGACCGCCGAACGCGTCGAGCAAGTCGAGGTGCCGGCTCGGCCGCAACAACGCCTGGGACTCGTGCTGACCGTGGATCTCGATGAGCGCCTCACCCAGTTTCTCGACGACCGCGAGGGTGGCGTTCGAGTCGTTCAGGAAGACTCGCCCGCGGCCGCCGCGGACCAGCTCGCGACGCACGACGAGCTGACCGTCCTCGGCCTTGAACCCATGGGCGTCGAGCAAGCCGGGGATGGGGCTCTTCGGGGGCAGGGCAAAGACGGCCTCGATCGTCGCGCTTTCGGCGCCGGTGCGGATCGTCTCGGCGGGCTGGGCGCGCTCGCCGAGGAGGAGCGCGAGGGCATCGATCATGATGGACTTCCCCGCGCCCGTTTCGCCTGTGAGGATGTTGAGACCGGAGCCGAAGGGGACCGTGACCGACTCGAAGATCGCGAGGTTCCGGATCCGCAGCTCTTTGAGCACCGCGTGAGCCCTCCCCCGGGATCGGCGGGCCCCTGAGCCCCGTACTCGCCGGGCGGCGCGCGTGGCTCCGGGCGGCCCCGCTCACCGACCAGCCGAAGAGCCCGGAAGCCCTCAGCGTTCGCCCCATTTTAGCTTAGTCCTCAGAACCTGAAAGTATGTTTTCTGCGGGTCTCGAATGAGACGAATCCGGGCGTCCGCCCGGCGAACGCGGATCACGTCCTTGGACGTCAGGGCGAGCCCGGGCTGTCCGTCGAGCGACAGCACGACGTGGGGGCTATCCGTGAGGAGGCCCACCTCGAGCCGAACGGTCGCCGGCAGCACGATCGGCCGGTTCGTCAGCGCGTGCGAGCAGATCGGCGTGAGCACGATCGCATCCATGGTGGGAAAGAGAATCGGGCCCGCGGCCGAGAGATTGTAGGCGGTCGAGCCCGTTGGGGTCGCGATGATGAGACCGTCGGCGCGGTACGCGGTCACCAGCTGCTCGTCGATGGACACTTCCAGATCGATCAGCCGGCCGAGCGTCCCTTTGGTGATGACGACGTCGTTCAGCGCGAGGTACTCCGCGAGCGTCTCGCCTGCGCGGCTGAGGGTTGCCGCGAGCACCATCCGGTCCTCCGCCGTATAGTCGCCCCGGAGCACCGCCTCGAGCGTCGGGTAGAGCGCCTCCAGCGTCGTCGCCGCGAGGAACCCGAGGCCGCCGAGGTTCACGCCGAGGATGGGGACGTCGAGGCCGTCTACGAGCCGCGCCACGGAGAGCAGCGTCCCGTCACCGCCGAGCACGACGATGAGGTCCACCCGCGGCGGCAACGCCGCCCGGTCTACCGCCACGGCGCCGTGCGGAAGGAGGGTTCCCGTTTCGCGATCCACGACCACCTGACGGCTGCGGCTCTCGAGCCAGCGCGCGAGGTCGCGTACAACCGCGCGCGCATCGGGCCGGTCGACGCGGGCGATGACGCCGATGCGAGTCATCGAGTTCGCGGCGCTCATCGTATTTCGTCCGCGCCCGACCCCCGTGGGGCGGCCGCGGCTCGGGTCGGCGGGCGCGGACTGGCACGCTCCGCGGCGTGGACAGCAGCGTCGACGGCCGCCTCGAGCGCCGCGACCGGCGCCGCCCCGGAGCCACAGCCGAGGTGCAAGAAGAACTCGCGGTTTCCCTTCGCCCCTCGGAGCGGCGAGGCCACGACGCCGCGCGGCGCGAGGCCGTGCGCCGAGGCGAAGGCGGCGAGCCGCAGGAGCACCTCCCCGTGCCGCCGGCTGTCGCGGACCACGCCTCCCTTCCCCACCCGACCCCGGCCCACCTCGAACTGCGGCTTGACGAGGGCGACGATGTCCGAGGGCGCATCGGCCGCCAGGGAGGCGGCCACAGGGAGCAGCACCTTCTCCAGCGAGATGAACGAGACGTCGATCGTGGCGAGCGTGACCGGTTGGTCGAGGCGGGACGCGTCCAGGTTCCGCGCGTTCAGGCCGTCGAGCACCGTCACCCGCGCGTCGGACCTGATCCGCGGGTGAAGCTGGCCGTGCCCCACATCCACGGCGTAGACGCGGCGCGCGCCCCGCTGCAGGAGACAGTCCGTGAACCCCCCGGTTGATGCCCCGACGTCCAGACAGACGCGGCCCCGCGGCGTGATTCCGAAGGCGTCGAGCGCCGCCGCCAGCTTCTCGCCGCCCCGCCCGACGTAGGGTGAGACGGTCACGAGGTTGACCGCGGCGTCGGCCCGACAGAGCTGCCCGGCCTTGTCGGCCCGCTGGCCCCCGAGCCGGACGCGATCGGCCAGAATGAGCCGCGCCGCCTCGGCGCGGGTCCCGGCGAGATTCCGTTCGACGAGGAGCTGGTCGAGCCGCACGCGCGCGCCTTTGCTTCGCAAGGCGTTGAGCGGACCGCTCGCGGCCGCGTCGCTAGCCGAAGAAGCGCGCTTGAGCGGCATCGCGGAGCGCTCGAAGTCGGACGCTGTCCGGGGCCTCGACGTAGAGCCGCGCCACGGGCTCGGTCCCGGAGGGACGGACCAGCACCCAGGAGCCGTCGCCGAAGTGGAGCTTCAAGCCGTCGATCGTCTGGGTCCTGACCACCCGGGCGCCGCTGAGGGCGTCGGGGGGCGCCGCGATTCGCTGGGGCAGCGACGTCCGCACGGCGTCCGACAGGGGCACGTTGACTCTGATGGAGACCAGGCGGCCGACTTCGCCGTAGAGCCGCTCGAGGAGGGCGCCGAGGGAGAGGCCCTCCACCGCGGCCAGCTCGGCCACCAGCAGGTCGGCGAGAATCCCGTCCTTCTCGGGCGGGTGGCCGCGCAGGCTCATGCCACCGGACTCCTCCCCGCCGAAGATGGCCGTCCCCTGCGTGATCAGCTCTCCGACGTACTTGAAGCCGACCGGCGTCTCGTGGAGCGGGCAGCCGTAGGCGGCAGCGAGCGCGTCGAGGAGGTGGGTCGTCGCGATGCTCCGGCCGACCCCGCCCCGCCATTCCCGATGGCGCAGGAGGTGGCGGAGCACGAGGGCCAGGATCGGGTTCGGCGGGATCACGGTCCCGTCCCGGTCGACGACGCCGAAGCGGTCCGCGTCGCCGTCCGTCGCGAGCCCGAGGTGAGCACCGCGCTCCCGGACGGCGGCGATCAAGGGACCGAGGTACTCCTCCACCGGCTCCGGCGGATGCCCACCGAAGGTCACGTCGCGCTCACCGTGCAGCAGCGTGACCTCGGCGCCCCCCTCGGTGAGGAGACGGTCGAGGTAGCCGCGTGCGGGCCCGTGCATCACATCCACCACGACGCGGAGGCGCGCGCGTCCGATCGCCGCCAGGTCCACCATCTCGCGACAGTGAGCCAGGTAAGCGGGCGCGAAGTCGGCGTCCACCACGAGGCCACGCTGCCGGGCCTCGACGAGGGGGAGCGACTTCGCGTGGCTGATCCGGGCCACCCGCGCCTCCACGGCCTTCGTCACCTCGGGCAGCGCCGGGGCCCCGGTGGGGCCGGTGAGCTTGAGGCCGTTATCCTCGGGCGGGTTGTGGCTCGCGGTGATCGTGATCCCTGCGGCGGCATCCCGGTGCGATACCGCGTGGGCGACGACGGGTGTCGGGACATCCCGCACCGAGAGGAAGCTCCGGGTCCCGTACCCGGCCAGGGTTTCCGCCGCCGCGGCCGCGAACTCCTCGGAGAGAAAGCGCGTGTCATAGCCGACGACGACGCCCCGGCCGACCTCGCCCGACTCCGTGAGGTGCTCTGCGATCGCGGCCACAAGGCGTCGGACGTTCGCAAAAGTAAACTCGGCGGCGATCCGGGCGCGCCATCCGGACGTGCCGAACTTGATGTCACCGGTAGTCATCACGCCAGCTCGCGATGAGGGTCTTGTACCGGCTCACGAGCTCCTGGGCCCGGGCCCGCGTGCCGGCTTCCGCGATCACATGGAACAGGGCCCGGTCGGGGTCGGGGATCGCGGCCACCCAGTCCTCACCGAGCCGGACCCGCACGCCCTCTACCAGCTCGATCAGCTCGTCGCGGGCCATCTCGATGAGCCGTCGCATGATGGCTCCCTTACGCTCGTGGGGGCACGGCACGTGGTCTCGGATGAGGTCGCTCGGCCGCACGGATCGCGCCAGGGCGCCGAGCCGCACCTCGAGCCGCGCCATCATCTCGAGCAGCTTCACGGTGGCCGCCATCGCGTCGAACGCCGGCTGGAACGCGGGGAAGATGCACCCACCGCGCTCTTCCCCCACGAACACCATGCCGCCCTGCGAAGCCTCTTCCATCAGCGCTCGCGGGCTCGCGCGCGTGTGCCGCAGGGTGAAGCCGTGCGCCCCCGTGAGCTGCTCGAGGACCCGCGACGCGGTCACGGGGACGGCGATCGTGCCCGGCGGATGCGTCTGCATCGTGAGGAGCGCCACGAGGGCGAGGGTGAGGTCACCGGAGAGGACCTCGCCTTTGTCGTCGACGAGGAAGAGCTTCTCGGCGCCCGTGTCGAGCAGGACCCCGAGGTCGGCGCTGAGGGTCCGGACGATGTTCGAGAGCTGCTCCTGGGAGCGCCGGAACTCCTCGGCCGTCTTGGAGATCCGCGCCTCGTCGAGATAGGCGTTGAGCGAGATCACGTCGACCCCCAGCTCGCCCAGGACCGACGGGAAGATCGACGACGCGGACCCGAAGGCGTAATCGAGCACGAGGCGGAACCGGGCGCGCCGGATGGCGTCCCGATCGACGAACCGGAGGAGCCCGTCGCGGTAGCGGTCGGTCCCTTGATGCGGGAACGAGAGCGTGCCGACCTCGGCCATCGGCGCCCGCTGGAAGTCTTCCCGGAAGAAGAGCCGCTCGACGCTCTTCTCGCGATCCGGCGCGAGGTCCATACCGCGCTGGTCCATGACCTTGATGTCGAGCAGCTCCGGGTCATAGGGGG
>CAZDYT010000234.1:0-6389 GCA_964509395.1 uncultured bacterium | reverse complement strand
CTGATGAAGCGGCTCGGCAAGAAGCCCCAGCGGGTCGGCGGGATGCGGGTCACCGACGAGGAGACGATGGAGATCGTCGAGATGGTTCTCGTCGGTCGGATCAACAAGGAGATCGTCGGCCTCATCAACCACCATGGCGGGCGTGCGGTCGGCCTCAGCGGCAAGGACGGCACGCTCCTCCGGGCGCGGAAGATGACGCACCGGACCCCCGGCGGCGATACCGTCGACATCGGGCTCGTGGGCGAGGTGGAGGAGGTCAACCCCGAGCCGATCCTCCTCCTCACGCAGAACGGCTTCGTCCCGGTCATCGCGCCGGTCGGCGTGGGCGCGGGCGGCGAGACGTACAACATCAACGCCGACCTGGTGGCGGGCGAAGTCGCGGCGGCGCTGAAGGCCGAAAAGCTGATCCACCTCACCGACGTCGAAGGGATCAAGGGGCGCGGCGACGGGCTCATCTCGACCCTGTCGCAGGCGGACGCCCGGCGTCTCGTCGCCGAGGGCGTCATCGCGGGGGGGATGCTGCCGAAGGTGGAGTCGGCCCTCCGGGCGCTCGCCGGTGGCACGGCGAAGGCGCACATCCTCGATGGTCGGATCCCGCACGCGATCCTGCTCGAGATCTTCACGAGGGAAGGCATCGGCACCGAGATCGTGCTTTAAATCTCGGAGCGGGGCTGCGCCCCCCGTCCGAACCTCCCCCCGAAGTTGCACGGGCAGAAGCCCGCGCTCGGAGCGCTTCGGGTTGGCGCGCGCGGACGGTTCGGTGGTGATGGGTGTGAGACCGGAGCCGGCTCCATCCTCCGGTGAGCGCGCTCCGGCTTCGGCAAATCCGGTGTAAGATGGGCACGCCATGGGTCCCGCCACCCTCCGGATGAGGCTTGGCCCCGGGTCGCGACGGAGGCCCCACCTCCACGCGAGCCCGGGGGAACCCGCCGTGCGTCGGGTCCCCGCGCCCTGAGAGCGGCGCGGCCCTCCTGATCACGGAACCCGCGGTCTCGGCCGCGCCCGGAGGTGTTCAATGAGCCAGGCTACGAAGATCCTCCTTGAGTGGGCGGATCGTTACCTCCTGCAGAACTCCGCCCGGGCCCCGCTCTGCCTCGTCCGGGGTGAGGGAGTCCGGGTGTGGGACACGGACGGCAAGGAGTATCTCGATTTCGTCGGCGGGATCGCCGTGGATGCCCTCGGCCACTGCCATCCGAAGATCGTGGGGGTGATCCGGGAGCAGGCGACGGCGCTCCTCCACGTCTCGAACCTCTACCAGATCCCCTCGCAGATCCACCTGGCCAAGCTCCTCTGCGAGCACTCGTTCGCGAATCGAGCCTTCTTCTGCAACTCGGGCGCGGAGGCGAACGAGGCGGCCATCAAGCTCGCCCGGAAGTACGCGAAGGAGGCGCTCGCCTCGGACCGGGTCGAGATCGTCTCCATGCGCGGGGCCTTCCACGGCCGGACGATGGGAGCCCTCTCGGCGACGCCGACCGAGAAGTACCAGCACGGCTTCGAGCCGCTCCTGCCGGGCTTCAAGTACGTGCCCTTCGGCGACCTGCGGGCCGCCGAGCGCGCCGTCGACAACCGCACGGCAGCGATCCTCGTCGAGCCGATCCAGGGGGAGGGCGGCGTCAACGTCGCCCCCGACGGGTACCTGGCCGGGTTGCGCCGGCTCTGTGACGAGAGCGGCGCCCTCCTCATCTTCGACGAGGTCCAGACCGGGCTCGGCAGGACGGGGCGCCTCTGGGCCTACCAGCACTGGGGGGTCGAGCCGGACGTCATGACGCTGGCCAAGGCGCTGGCGAGCGGAATCCCGATCGGCGCCATGCTGGCGAAGGAGTTTTGCGCGCGCGTGATGCAGGCCGGGAGCCACGGGACCACGTTCGGCGGCAACCCCTTCGCAACGACCGTGGGGGTGGCCACCGTCACGACGATGCTGGAAGAGAAGCTCCCGGAGCGGGCCGAGCGCGTCGGGACGTACCTTCTGGACCGGCTCCGGGCGGTCGCGCAGCGCGTGTCCGCCATCAAAGCCGTGCGGGGCAAGGGGCTCCTGGTGGGGATGGACCTCGACCGGCCGGCTGCGGGGGTCGTCACCGCGTGCCAGGAGGAGGGGCTGCTCGTCCTGACCGCCGGCGATGCCGTCCTCCGGCTCACGCCCCCGCTGATCGTCGAGGAGGCGGACGTCGCCCGCGCGGTCGAGATCCTCGAGCATGTGCTCGCGCGGAGCGCCGCGTGAAGCACCTTCTCTCGGTCGCGGATCTCTCCCGGAGGGACGTCGAGGAACTGTTCCGGCTCGCCGCGGAGGAGAAAGCGCGCCTCCGGGGCGGTCGGGTCGCGACGCCGCTCCGCGGGCGCTCGCTGGCCCTGGTCTTCGAGAAGCCCTCGCTCCGGACACGAGTGACGTTCGAGGTCGGGATGGCCCAGCTCGGCGGGGCGGCCATCTACCTCGCCGCCCAGGACATCGGTCTGGGTCGCCGGGAGTCGGTCGCGGACGTCGCGCGCAATCTCGGCCGCTGGGTGGACGGCGTGGTCGCGCGGACCTTCGAGCAGGCGACCGTCGAGCGGCTGGCGCGCCACGCGGGCGTGCCCGTCATCAACGGGCTCTCCGACCACGAGCACCCCTGCCAGGCACTGGCGGACTTCTTCACGCTCCGGGAGCGTGGGCTCGACCTGGGGAAGCTTCGCCTGGCGTGGGTCGGAGACGGGAACAACGTCTGCCATTCGCTGATCCTGCTGGCGGCCCTCGTGGGGACCGAGATGGCCGTCGCGTGCCCGGCAGGATACGGGCCGGCGGCGAGGGTGGTCGAGACCGCGCGCGCACTGGGCGGGCGGGTGTGCGTCACCTCCGAGGTGCCCGAGGCCGCGGAGGGGGCAGATGCGCTGTACACCGACGTGTGGATCAGCATGGGGCAGGAAGCCGAGCGCGAGCGCCGGCTGGAAGCGTTCGGCCGCTACCAGCTCAACGAGCGGGTTCTCGGGCTCGCCAGGCCGGGCGCGCTGGTCATGCACTGCCTGCCCGCACACCGCGGTGAGGAGATCACCGACGCGGTGCTGGACGGGTCGCAGAGTGTCGTGCTCGACCAGGCAGAGAACCGGTTGCATGTGCAGAAGGCCCTCCTCCTCACGTTGCTGGGCGCGGTGGGGGCGCAATGACGAAGAAGCCGCGAAAGATCGTGCTCGCCTACTCCGGCGGCCTCGATACGTCGGTGATCCTGCGCTGGCTCATCGAGACCTACGGGGCCGAAGTGGTCGCCTTCACGGCGGACCTCGGGCAAGGCGAGGAGCTGATCCCCATCCGCGAGAAGGCGCTCCGGACCGGCGCCAGTCGCGTCTACATCGACGACCTCCGCGAGGAGTTCGTCCACGACTTCGTCTTTCCCGTCCTCCGGGCCAACGCGGTGTACGAGTCGGGGTACCTCCTCGGCACCTCCTTCGCGCGCCCCCTCATCGCCCGGCGCCAGGTCGAGGTGGCGCTGGCCGAGGGCGCCGACGCGGTCGCCCACGGGGCGACGGGAAAGGGCAACGATCAGGTCCGCTTCGAGCTGACGTACGCCGCGCTCGCGCCGGAGCTCCAGGTGGTGGCCCCCTGGCGCGAGTGGGACCTCCGCTCGCGCTCCGACATGATGGCGTACGCCGAGCGCCACGGGATCCCGGTCCCGGCCACCCCGGAGCGGCCGTACTCGATGGACCGCAACCTGTTCCACATCTCGTATGAAGGCGGGATTCTCGAGGATCCCTGGGCCGAGCCGCCCGAGAAAATGTTCCTGCTGACGGTGTCGCCCGAGCGGGCGCCGGACGTCCCGACATACGTGGAGATCGAGTTCGAGGGCGGGACGCCGGTGGCGGTCGATGGGCAGCGGCGCGACCCCGTCGCGCTCCTCGAGCGGCTGAACCGCATCGGGGGCGAGAACGGCATCGGCCGGGTGGATCTCGTCGAGAACCGCTATGTCGGGATGAAGTCGCGCGGCGTCTACGAGACGCCGGGCGGGACCATTCTCCACGTCGCACACCGGGCGCTCGAGTCGCTGACCCTCGACCGCGAGCTCCTGCACCTCCGCGACTCGCTGGTGCCACGCTACGCGGAGATGGTCTACTACGGCTACTGGTATGCCTCCGAGCGCGAGGCGCTCCAGACCTTCATGGACGCGGCCCAGCGCGACGTGACGGGGACCGTCCGCCTGAAGCTCTACAAGGGCAGCGTCACGGTCGCCGGCCGCTGCTCGCCCCGGTCGCTCTACCGGCAGGACATCGCCACGTTCGAGGCCGATTCCGTGTACCGCCAGAAGGACGCGGAGGGGTTCATCCGCCTGAACGCGCTGCGGCTCCGCATCCGGGCCCTCCGGGATCGTTCGCCGTCCTCCTCGCCCGCTCCGCCCGATCCGTGATCGACGTCGCCCTCACGCTCGAAGAGCTCACGCACGCCCCGCTCCCCGGTGTCTCGGCCGTCGTGATCGACGTGGTGCGCGCCTCGACCACGATCATCACCGCGCTGGCGAGCGGGGCGCGTGCCGTCGTCCCCGTGGCCACGCCCGCCGAGGCGATGGCGCGGGCACGGGCCTGGCCGGGCGAGGCGCTTTTGGGGGGTGAGCGAGGCGGAGCCGCACCCCCCGGCTTCGACTGCGGCAACTCGCCGGCCGAGTACACCCCGGCGCGCGTGGGCGGGCGCATCGTCGTCTTCACCACGACCAACGGCACGCGGGCGCTGCTCGCCGTCGCCGGGGCGAAGCGTGTGGCGGTCGGTGGATTCGTCAATGCGGGGGCCGTCGTTCGCTGGCTCGACGGCGAGCCCGGCGACGTGCTGTTCGTGTGCGCAGGCGAGTCCGGGCGGTTCTGCCTGGAGGACGCGACCTGTGCGGGGCTGCTCGTCACGCGGCTCTGCGCGGCCCGACCGGACGCGGCCCTCTCCGACGCAGCCCGGGCCGCCGCGCTCCTCCATGCCCACTACCGGGCCGACCTCGACCGGATGCTGGCCGAGGCGGTGTGGGCGCAGATGTTGGTGGCCCAGGGGCGCGGCGCCGATCTCCCGCTCTGCGGCGCGCTGGACGCGTTCGACGTGGTGCCGGTCGCCCGGGACGGGATGCTCGTCGCGGGGTGCGCAGATTGACAGGGTTCGGCGTGGGCCCCGATAATGAGGGGGCGGGCAGAGCGGCCGGAGGCGATGCGTGAACCTTCCCACCTATCTGACGCTCGGGCGGATCTGCCTCGTTCCGCTCGTGGTGGGCTTCCTCATC
The DNA here is from genome assembly GCA_964509395.1 of uncultured bacterium. Classification (GTDB taxonomy): domain Bacteria; phylum Methylomirabilota; class Methylomirabilia; order Rokubacteriales; family DASRDR01; genus CAZDYT01. The sequence continues at coordinate 1,176 of CAZDYT010000234.1, read as the reverse complement.
TCCGCCGAGTCGATCCACTCCCTGGTGGCGGCGATCCTGTTTGGTGCCGCCGCGCTCACGGACTGGCTCGATGGCCTGCTCGCCCGCCGGCGCCGGCAGGTGACCACGCTCGGAAAGCTCCTCGACCCGGTGGCCGACAAGCTGCTCGTGGCGGCCGCGCTCATCTCGCTGGTGCAGGTCGGCCGCGTCGAAGCCTGGATCGTCGTCCTCATCGTGGGACGGGAGTTCGCCGTGACGGGACTCCGGGGCGTCTCCGCGACGCAGGGCGTCGTCATGTCGGCGTCCGACCTCGCCAGGTACAAGACCGGGTTCCAGTACGTCGCGATCATCCTGCTGATCCTGGAGAAGAACGTGCCGATCGGGCTGGAGGTGGAGTACGCTTACTTCTCGCGCGGGATGCTGTGGGCGGCGCTGGCCCTGACTGTGTTCTCCGGGATCGACTACTTCGTCCGCTTCTACCGAGGCACCGACCGCGACGCGCTCGTGCGGGAGGACGACCGCTGGCGTTGATGGTCGCGTGGCTCCTGCTCGCGTACCTCGTCGGCGCGATTCCGGTCGGCTACGTGGTGGCTCGCGCCCTCGGCGTGGACATCCGGCGGCACGGCAGCGGGAACATCGGCGCGACGAACGTCTTGCGGGCGGTCGGCCGCGGACCGGCGATCGCGACGCTGATCGGGGACGTCATCAAAGGCTACGCAGGGGCATGGGTGGGCAGCCTGGCCGGGCCAGGGGCCCCGTGGGCCGCCGCGGCGGCGGTACTGGTCATCGTGGGGAACTGCTGGCCCGTCTTCCTCCGGTTCCGCGGGGGCAAGGGCATGGCGACGGGGCTCGGCGCGTTCCTCCGGGTCACCCCGTGGGCACTGCTGCCGGCGGCGATCGTCTGGCTGGCGCTGGTCGCGTCGTTCCGCTACGTCTCGCTGGCGTCGCTCTGTGCCGCGCTTGGCTTGCCCCTCGCCATCTTCCTGCTCGGCTACCCCCGCCCGCTGGCCGGTGCGGCCGCGGCGGTCGCGCTGATCGTGATCGCGCGACACCGGGAGAACATCGAGCGGCTGCTCGCGGGGACGGAGCGGCGGCTGGGGCAGCCGGAGCCCGCGCGAACCTGACGGTGCCGTGCCGATAATCGTCGCATCGACCATCTCGGCCGGGACGCGCACGGCCTGCGGCCGCGCGGCCGTC
>CAZDYT010000233.1:0-6398 GCA_964509395.1 uncultured bacterium | reverse complement strand
CCGTTCGAGCGCGGCCCGGGTCCGTTCCAGCTCAGCCGCCGCCTCGGGGGTCAGCACCCACTCGGTCATCTCCCGGTAGCTCGTCGTCGGAAGGTAGACGCGCCCCGTCGGCGGATGGCGGTCCAGGTACTCGGCGGCCGTCGCGAGCTCCACGCCCGGCAGGCCATCCAGGCCCTGAAAGAACGCCTCGAGCCAGCCTTCTTCGTAGACCAGACGGTGCGTCCCCGGCCAGGTCCCGAACTTCTCCCCGTCATCGACCATCGTCACCGCGGCCCCCGCGGCGGCGCGCGCCGAGAGCATCGCGAACACCTGCTCGACGGGCCCGAACGGGATCAGATACCGGAGGCGCTGGTTGATCGGGAAGACCGCCAGCGTGTGCCCTTGCTCCTCCGTCAGGTAATAGCCCGAGAGGCGGTCGGGATCGAGCCCAGCCATGGCGAAGTGGTGGTCGTCGACCAGGATGTACTCGACGCCAGCCTCGGCAAGCGGCCGCGCCAGGTGAGGTTCCCACACCCGCTCGGCAAGCCACATCCCTCGCGGTCGCACCCCGAAACGCTTGGTGAGCCGCTCGGTCATGGCGCGGATCTGGCCGATCTTGTCGTGATCGAGCAAGAGCGGCAGGATCGGCTCGGTCAATCCGCCCGTGAGCGGCTCCACCTGACCGCGTCCCACCAGCTCCCCCAGAAGATCCAGGAGGTCCCGAGCGTGCGCCTCCCACCACTCGAGCAGGAGGCCGGAGGTGTGGACGAGGGCGCGGATGGTCGGGAACCGGCGCAGCGTCTGGAAGAAAGGACGGTAAGCCCGCCGAACGGCTTCCTCCACGACCTGGTCGAAGTTCCCGAGCGGCTGGTGGTTGTGAACGCCGAAGATGAAGGTGAGACCCATGCCCCGATCGTATCAAAATCGGGCGCCTGCCACGAGTTCCCGGCCCCCGCGCCGCCTCGGGCACCCCTGTTGAAGCGACGGAGTCGTCCCCGGGGGAAGGCAGGTCCCCAGCGTTCACCGCCCGAACTGAGGCCGAGACCGCTCTCCAGAGGCCGGGACGTCCGCGAGGCCGCCGGCCGAGCGCGGCACGGCCGAGATGGATGGATGGACGACCCGAACGCCCCCACCCGCTTCGCGGGTACCCGTCCGGGAGGGCCGTCGGAGGGGGGCGGAGCCTCCCCTCCGACGAAACTCAGCCCTCGCGGTCCACGTCCCGGTGCGTGACCGCCAGTGGACACCCCTGCCCTTCGATGACCTCCCGGAGCTCTTCCACGAGCGCCACGGACCGGTGGCGTCCCCCGGTGCAGCCCACGGCAATCGTGAGGTGTGCCTTCCCCTCGCGCTGGTAGCGCGGGAGCACGTAGCCCAGCAGCTCGCGGAGGCGCGTGAGGAACTCGCGGCTCTCCGTCTGCTCGAAGATGAACCGACGGACTTCGGAAGCGCGCCCGTCCTTGGCTTTCAGGCCATCGACGAAGAACGGATTGGGCAGAAAGCGGCAGTCGAAGACGAGGTCGGCGTCGTACGGGATGCCGTACTTGTAGCCGAAGGAGACGAGGTTCACGTGGAGCCCCAGGCGCGGCTCCTGTTCGCCATAAAGCTCGACGAGCATCTGCTTGAGCTGGTGGACGTTGATGTGGGAGGTGTCGATCACCCGGTCCGCCAGCTCGCGGAGCTGCGCCAGAAGCCCGCGCTCGGCCCGGATCCCGTCCAGGAGCGTGGCGCTCAGGGGGTGGCGCCGCCGCGTCTCGTGGTAGCGGCGGACCAGCGTCTCCTCCGAGGCTTCGAGAAAGAGCACCTCCGTGGCGTACCCGCGACCGCGGAGCTGCGTCAGAACTTCTGCGATCGGCTTCAGATACTCGCCCGCCCGCACGTCCACGCCGAGCGCGACCCGGCGGATGCGCCGCGTCGAGTGAATACACAGCTCGGCGAAGGTCGGGATCAGCGCGGCGGGCAGGTTATCGACGCAGTAGTACCCCATGTCCTCGAAGCATTTGATCGCGTAGCTCTTCCCCGCCCCCGAGAGCCCCGTGATGACGATGAGGCGCAGGCGCCCCGCGTCGTCGTCCGGTGGGAGCCGCGTCTCGTATCCCATCATCGCCGCGCGGGGCTCACCGGCCGCCGGGCTGGAGGAGCTCGAGCCGCCCATCCGCTCGCCGCCGCAGCACGTTGACGACACGGCTGCGGTCGTTGGTGAAGACGAGGAACCCGTCCCGCCGGACGCGCATCTGCTCGAGCGCCTCATCGACGGACATCGGCTTGGCCTCGAGCCGGCGCACGATGACCTCCGGGCCGCCGGGGCCTGGCTCCTCGGGCGGGACCAGCGTCGGGCCGGGCCCCAAAACAGCGGCGCCCCGCGCGGGGCGCCGCTTGCGCGCTCGGATCTTCTCCTTGCGCCGCCGGGCCTGCCGCTCCAGGTTCTCCACGGCAAGATCCACCGCCGCGTGGAAGTCGCTCGCCGCCGCCTCGGCGCGGAGGATCGCGCCCTTCGCCTGCAGCGTCACCTCCGCGAGGTGGCGGTAGCGCTCCAGCCCGAGGACGACCCGCGTCTCGGTGATCTTCGGCAGGAATCGATCCACCTTGACGACCTTCGTCTCCACGCGGCGACGCAACGCCGGGGAAACGGCGACACCACGGCCGCTGATGTGCACCTTCATGCCCGCTCTCCGGTCAGGGTCGCTTGCGGGTGACCAGCTTCCGTTGATGCGAGGGTAGGATCCCGAGCTCCTCCCGGTACTTCGCGACCGTGCGCCGGGCGATCGAGAGGCCGCGCTGCTTGAGGCTGCGGGTGATCTCCTGATCCGACAGCGGCTTCTGCGGGCTTTCCTCCGCCACGAGGTCCTGGATCATCTTCTTCACGCTGATCGAGGAGACCATCTCCCCGCGCCCCGTGGCGATGCCGCTGTGGAAGAAGAACTTCAGCTCGAAGAGACCCTGGGGGGTCTGGACGTACTTGTTCGTCGTGACGCGGCTCACGGTGGACTCGTGCATTCCGATGTCCTCGGCCACGTCCCGGAGGGAGAGCGGCCGGAGATACGGCAGGCCTCGGTCCAGAAACTCCTTCTGGAACTTCACGATCGAATCGGTCACGCGGTAGAGAGTCCGCTGCCGCTGATGCACACTCTTGATCAACCAGATCGCGGAGCGGAGCCGGTCCTCGACGTAGCGGCGTGCGCCGTCGTCCTTTTCCCGGACGAGCAGGTTCCGGTAATCCCTGTTGATGCGCAGCCGCGGGATCCCATCGTCGTTCAGCACGATCGCATACCCATCGTCGGTCTTGTACACGTAGACATCCGGCACCACGTAGCGGGTGTCGTCGGGCGCGAACCGCCGCCCGGGCCTCGGCTCGAGCCCCGCGATCTCCTCGATCGCCTCCTGGACCCGCTCCAGGTCCTGTTTCAACGCACGGGCGATCTCGGCGTGCTTGCACCGTTGGAACGCCTCGAAGTGGCTCTCGAGGATCTCGATCGCGAGCGGGTCGGCGCCCTCCTGCCCGCGAAGCTGAATCAGCAGACACTCCCGCAAGTCGCGCGCCGCCACCCCCGGGGGGTCGAAGTCCTGAACGAGGGCCAGGGCCTTCTCGAAGACGGCCGCCGACAGGCCGGTCTTCTCGGCCATCTCCGCGAGCGTAGCGCGGAGGTAGCCGTCCTCGTCCAGGTTCCCGATGATCTCCTCCCCCGCCGCGCGCCCGTCCGGCGCGGCGACGGACAGGCAGAGCTGGTCGTGCAGGTGGTCGGCCAGGGTGGGGGTGGTCCCCACGAAGTTCTCGAAGCGGGTCTCCTCGTGCTCCTCCTGCTCGACCAGGCTCCGTTCCTCCGGCGGCCCGAACATGACCTCGGTGAGGTCGAACGGAAGGTCCGGCGGTTCGACGACCTCCGCCACCGCGGGGGCATCCGGCGGGGTCGCTTCCGGCGTCGGCTCGTCAGCCGGCGGCTCCGGCGCGGGCCCTTCGTCCACCGGCGACTCCTCGAGCAGGGGGTTCTCCGTCAGCTCCTTCTGCAAGAGCTCCTGCAGCTCGATCGTCGAGAGCTGGAGAAGCTGGATGGCCTGCTGGAGCATCGGCGTCATCACGAGCCGCTGGGTCTGACGGAGCGTGAGGCGAGCTTCCATGGCCACGGTCGGTTCGCCTACGAGGTCGCCGCGCCGGCGGTGGGGGACTGGGGCATTTCAGAGCGAAAACTTCTCACCGAGGTAGATCTCGCGCGCCCGCTCGTTCGTCGCGAGCTCCTTCGACGTGCCGGAAACCAGGATCTGCCCATCGTACAAGATGTAGGCGCGGTCGGTGATCTGGAGCGTCTCCCGCACGTTGTGATCGGTGATCAGGACCCCGATGCCCTTCTGCTTGAGCCGGGAGACGATCCCCTGGATCTCGCCGATCGCGATCGGGTCGATCCCCGTGAAGGGCTCGTCGAGCAGCAGGTAGCTCGGGGCGCTGATGAGGGCCCGCGTGATCTCGAGGCGTCGGCGTTCGCCGCCCGACAACGTGTAGGCCCGCTGCTTCGCCAGCCCTTGCAAGCCGAGTTCTCGCAGGAGCGCCGCAAGGCGCTCTTCCCGCTCGCGGGCTGTCAAATCCAGCGTCTCGAGAATCGCCAAGAGGTTCTCCTCGACCGTCAGCTTCCGGAAGACCGACGACTCCTGGGGGAGATACCCGATCCCGCGCCGGGATCGCCGATACATCGGCAGATCCGTGATGTCGGCCTCGTCCAACAGGATGAGACCCCGGTCCGGCCGGAGGAGTCCCACCACCATGTAGAACGTAGTGGTCTTTCCCGCGCCGTTCGGCCCGAGCAGCCCAACGACCTCCCCGGGGTTGATCACCAGGCTGACGTTGTCGACGACCTTGCGCTGCCAAAAGCTCTTCTGAAGCCCCCGCGCCTCAAGCCCCATCGGCCCCTATCCACACGAGGCCGCCTGCTTCTCCTCCTTCTTGGTCCCCGGCTTCGCGGGCTTCGGCTCCTCGCGCTTCGGGTAGAAGATCGACTTCACGCGCTCGCGGCTGCCGCCCTTGACCGTGCTCCGGTCCTCCGCCAGCAGGAGCTCGATCTCCTCGCCGGTCACCACGTTCTCGTCCTGCCAGACCTTCGCGTCGCCCAGCAGCAGGAGGCGCTGCTCGTCGTCGTAGTACTCGGCGCGCCGGGCCGTACCCGTGCGGCAGTCCTCGGTCACAATCTTGACGCTGCCCGTCGAGATGATCCGCACGACACGCTCGCCCTTTTCGTCGAGATAGACCTCCATCCGATCCGCCGTCTGGGTCGAGTTATCCTGTTTCGCCACGACGTTCCCGGTAAAGACGACGAGCCCTTCCCGCTTGAACGCCTCCATCCGATCGGCGTCGATGACGATCGGGGAGTTCGACCGCTGCCCCGGTTTCAGCTCACCCTTCTCGGGCGTGCCAGGTTTAGCCTCAGGCCCCTTCGGCGCCGCCGCGCCGGACTTGGGCGCCGGGCCGCGTGCCTGCGCCCCCGCCGGATGCGAGCCGACGAGAGCGAGCGCGGCCACGACCGTCACGATGACGAGCTTGCGTCCCCTCATAGGCCGCTCCTTGGGAACAGGGCGAGGTTCGCGTTGGCGCGGTTCTCGATGACAACCTTGACGTTCTTCCCGACTACGGCCTCCTGCTCCTGCATGCGTACGTCGAGCCCCCGCCCCGTGATCGTCGTCCCCGGCCGCTTGATTTCGACGACCTCGTCCGTGTACAGGTGCCGTTCTTTGTTCCGCCAGGACAATTCCGGCGTCGTGATCCTCAAGCCGTCGTTCGAGGTCACGACGACGTTGCCCTGCACCGAGATGTCACGCTTCTCGTTATCCAACGTGCCCTCGTCGGCCGTGACCGTCCAGACGGCACCTTGCGAGAAGACCTGGACCACGACCTTCCGCATGACGGTCCGCTGCTCCTTGGCGAAGACCTCGGCCTGGTCGGCATCGAGCGTCCAACGCAGGTTCCCCTCCAGGGTCTCGTTGATGTGAACCTCGCGGATCCGATAGTCCGCTTCCTGCATCGGGGGCGGCGGAGGCGGCGGGCGGCGGGCGCGCACCTTCCACGCGACCATCCCGCCCAGCCCTATCAGCAGGGCGACGAAGCATAGGAGGAAGACCGTCGAAAGTCGCCGCATGGGCGCCGCTGACGCCGTTCCGCGTCAGGTCTTTTTGAACGCTAGCATAAATCGTGCCGAGAGTAAACCATGAACGGCAGGCCGGGTCGGATGTCCCATGCGAGATTAGGCGAACCCGGAGCCGGGGGCCCGCACCCGCCCCCGGGGGCGCGCGCCCCCCGCCGACGCCCATCAGGTGATCCACTGGCCGCGGGCGCGCAGGAGCGCTTCCAGCACCTCCCGGACCGCCCCACGGCCTCCCGCCGCGCGGCTCACCCAGTGGGCCGCACGCCGAACCTCCGGGACCGCGTCCGCGGGGGCGAC
>CAZDYT010000232.1:0-6403 GCA_964509395.1 uncultured bacterium | reverse complement strand
CCGAAGAGGTAGATCATCGCCAGCCCGAGGATGAAGGGCGGCGTGATGATCGGGAGCAGCGTGAGCGGACGCGCCCAGCGTCGCACGGGGAGGTGGCTCCGCTCGCCGAGGAGGGCAAAGGCGAAGCCGAAGGCGGTGGCGAGCGTCCCGACGATCAGCGCCAGGAGGACGCTGTTGCGGAGCGCGCCGATCCCGACCCCGAGCACGTTGAAGACCAGCGCCAGCACCCCCACGATGGCGGTCCAGCGAAGCCGCGCGGGCCACGTCAGCGCCCAGCCGAAGCGGGCCCCGAGGCCGCTCCAGGTCACGGCCGCGCCCGCGGCGAGAGCCACGAGCGTGCGCCAGGCCACGAGCTGCCACTCGCGCTCCGGCGTCGCCGGATTCTCCACGAGGAGGAAGCCCGGCGAGGCGAACGTCTCCCGGAACGCCTCCAGGCTGAGACGGCCCTCGATGACGACCGCCGCCTGGAGCACCGCCACGAGCGGGTAGAGGATGAACGCGCCGACAAAGATCGCGACCCACAGGATCGCGGTCGCCAGGAACGCGTCGGTCTGGAGGAGCCCGGCGCGCGAGAGCCCGATCCCCAGGACGGCGAGGCAGGCGAGGATCGTGAGCACGGCGCCTGCCCCGAACGGCTGGCCGCGGCTTCCCAGGCTCCAGGCGGCCGCCGCGGTGCCGACGAGGCCCAGGGCGACCCAGGCGAGGCCGGCGCGCCGCGGCGGCCAGCGGAGCGTCGCGACGAGGACGACGGCCGCGGCCGCCGCCACGGCGAGGCCGATCGGCCAGGCCGCCCCGATGAGCCGCCAGCCGGCCCCCTCGGCCGGCCACGCGAAGACGTCGCGCCCCGGCCGGCTCCACGGGCCGAAGAGCGCCGCCGCCATCGCGACCCCACCCCAGCCGAGAGCGGCCCGGTCCAGAGCCGGCGTCGAATGACCGGACACTCGCGCTCGCTACCTCGTCGGCGCCCCGGGCGCCCGCCGCTACTTCGGTTGCGGGAAGACCTCCGTGGTCCAGCGCTTGACCACCGCGTCGCGGACGGTCTTCGAGCCGAACTTCGCGAAGTCGTACTTGATGACGTGGTAGTCCTCGAAGCGCGGGGCCTGCTTGGGGATCGGCGTCTTCGCGTTGGACTGGACCTGGTAGGACTGGCCGCGCTCGGCCGCGAGTCGCTGGGCCTCGGGCGTGAGCGCCCACTCGATGAACCGGACCGCCGCGTCGCGGTTGGGGCTCCCCTTGATCAGGGAGAGGCCGCCGATCTCGTAGCCGGTCCCGTCTTCGGCGGCGCCGTAGGTGATCGGAAAGCCCTTCAGCACCTGGTCCACCGCGTCGTGCATGAACGTGATCCCGACGGCCACCTCGCCGCGCCCGGTGAGCAGTCCGGGGTCGGCGCCGCTCCGGGTGTACTGCGCCATGTTCTTGTGGATCTGCTTGAGCAGGTCCCAGGCCTTCTCCTCGCCGTAGACCTGGATGACGGTGGCGAGCGCCGTGTAGCCGGTCCCGGAGGTGTTCGGGTTCGGCATCGCGAGGAGGCCCTTGTACCGGGGATCGGCCAGGTCGGTCCACTTCTTCGGCGGCGCGAGCCCCTTCTCCTCGAGGAGCTTGCCGTTGATTCCCCAGCCGAGCACGCCCGCGTAGAGTGGGATGTACTTCCCCGCGACGGCCTCGCGGAGCTGCGGGCGCAGGTCGTCCCACGCCTTCGGCTTGTACAGCTCCGTGAGCCCCTCTTCCGCGGCGACGACGTGGGGATCCCCCGTGCCGCCGAACCAGACGTCGAACGAGGGCCGACCCTTCTCCGCCCGGAGCCGCGCCAGCGCCTCCCCCGACGAGAGCCGGATGAAGTCGAGCTGGATCCCGGTGGCCTTCCCGAACTCCGCCTTGATCGCGTCGCACCAGGCCGGGTTCGGACTGCAGAGCACGGTGACCTTCTGCGCCGATGCGGGCGCGGCGATCCCCAACAGGGCGACCGCGGCCACGAGGAGGACGATCAGCGGCTGTCTCATGCAACACCTCCTGGTTTCGAACGTCTCAGGTCGCATAGACCTGGAGCTTTGCGGCGGGGACGCGGACGGTCACCGGCCCGGGCTCCACCGGATCGGTCGCGTCGACCATGACCGTTTCCCCTTCCACCTTGACGTAGTGGCGGTACACGGCGCCGAGGAAGAGCCGCTCCTGCAGGGTGCCGCCGAGGAGCGCCGTGTCGGGGCCGGCCGCCGGGCTCCCCGGCACCAGGCTCGCGTCGGTCGCCTTGAACACCACGGTCGCGGGGCCGCGGACCGCGCCCGCGTACGGCAGGCGCTGGGCCCCGATGGCCAGCGTGCCGGCCTCGGCCGTGCCCCGGAGCTGATTGCTCACGCCCAGGAACTCGGCCGCGAAGGCGTTCCCCGGCCGGAAGTAGATCTCCTGAGGGCTGCCCGTCTGCACCACGCGGCCGGCGTTCATGAGGATCACCGTGTCCGCGATCGCCAGCGCTTCTTCCTGGTCGTGCGTCACGTAAACGGCGGTGATCCCCACGGCCTTCTGCAGGCGCCGGACCTCCACCCGGAGCCGCTCGCGAACCTTGGCGTCCAGGTTCGAGAGCGGCTCGTCCAAGAGCAAGACGCGCGGCTCGACCACGAGCGCCCGCGCGACGGCGACCCGCTGCTGCTGCCCACCGGACAGCTCGGACGGCTTGCGGTGCATCACGCCTTCGAGTTGGCCGATCTCCACCAGGTCCAGCACCTTCTCCACCCGAGCCCGCGCCTGGGCCTCCGGGACCCGGCGGAGACGCAGCCCGTACGCTACGTTGTCGAAGACCGTCATGTGCGGCCACAGGGCGTAGTTCTGGAAGACCATGGCGGTCCCCCGGGCTTGGGGCGGCACCAGGGTCACATCGTCCTTCCCGAAGAGGATCCGTCCCCCGTCGACCGCGATGAAGCCGGCGACGCTCCGGAGCAGGGTCGTCTTGCCGCACCCGCTCGGGCCCAGGATCGCGGTGAGCCCGCGGCTGGGGAAGGCGACGCTCACGCCCTCGAGGGCCGTCACGCGCCCGTAGCGTTTCGTGAGCCCCTCGACGCGAACCTCCATCTATCCCTCGGCGGGGGGCTCCGCCCCCCTTCCGAACCTCCCCCCGGAGACGTTGCGCGGGCAAAGCCCGCGCTCGGAGCGCTGCGGCAGGGAGCGTGTGGACGGTCCCCGCGCGGTCTGCGTAACCTCGATGGCGCCCCTCATCAGAGCCGGCCGAACATCGAGAGGTATTCCGCTTTGAGGAACCGCTCCAGGGCCACGAGCAGGGCGATCCCGGGCAGCATGAGGATCAGCGCCGCGATCGACGCCACCTGCAGCTCGTAGCCCACCGAGGTCCGGTACATGTAGACCGGGAGCGTCAGGACGAAGGGGCTCCCGACGAGCAGGGTGCCGGTGAACTCGTCCAGGGAGTAGAGGAAGACCAGCAGCGTGCTCGCGATGAGCCCGGGCGTCGCCAGGGGGAGCGCCACCGTGAAGAACGTGCGGAGGCGGGAGGCGCCGAGGTTCATGGCCGCCTCCTCGAGATCCTCCGGGATCGACTTGAAGACGGCCGTCATCGTCCAGACGGCGTACACCAGGGCGCCGACCAGATGGATCAGGACCACGCCCTGGATGGTGGCCGCCAGGTGCGCCCGGTAGAGCAGCGTGGTGGCGTTCACGAACACCGGGAGCTGGGGGAAGGCGTGCGGCAGGAGGAAGATCATCAGGATGACCGCCTTCGCCGGGACCGGATACCGGGCCAGGAGGTACGCGAGCGGGACCGTGAGGGCCAGCGTGAGCGCGGTGACCACCACGGCGATGAGGAAGCCGGACTGGAGCGCCCGCAGGAGGTCTCCCTCCAGCACCTTCTTCCAGTAGAAGACCCCCATCTCCTGCGGGAACGGGTGCGGCCAGAACCACTTGTGGGTGAACGACCAGATGACCAGGCTCGAGAGAGGGGCCAGGATGACGAAGCCCGCGACGACGGTCCCGGCCGCGCGCAGGCTCGTGCCCAGAAGGCCCCTCGCGCCGAGACGAGCCGGCTCCGTCACAGCTGCTTCACCGTGATGGTCCGCAGGTAGTAGCCCGCGACCCCCATCGCCATGAGATAAGACACGATGCCGAGCGCGTTGGCGGTCCCGAGGTCGTCCTGGTAGTTGATCCGGTAGTAGACGTCCACCATGAGCATCTGGGGGGGTTCGCCGGCGCCGATCATGAGGGGGATCGAGAACGACGCCAGCATCGAGGTAAACATGAACGCCGAGGCCACGACGAGCGAGGGGGCCGACATGGGCAAGAGGATGTCCTTGATCTGGCGAAAGCTCGAGGCGCCGACGTTCCGCGCGGCCTCCAGGAACGCTTCGTCCACGGACCGGTAGGCGCCCAGCACCAACAGCACCGCGAGGGCGAGGTTCTTCCAGACCAGGGAGACGACGATCCCGAGCCAGGTGAAGGCGATGGCGGGGGGATCGGCCAGGTTGACCAGACCGAACTGGGCCAGCGCCGAGTTCAGCGTCCCCCGCGGCGCCAGCAGCACCCGCATGCCGTGACCCACCACGACGAAGGGGACGAAGAGCGGGACCTTGAACAGGAACTCGACGGCCCGGTGCCCCGCGATGCGCAGGTACCCGCACAGGAACACCGCGATGGCGACGACGAGCACCAGGCTGACCAGGGAGATCCCGAGCGTGTACAGCACGTCGAACTTGTAGAGCCGCCAGACCAGATAGTAGTTCCGCAGCGACCACCGGCCGTCCCGGATGAAGCTGAGGTGAGTCGACGAGAGAAACGGGATGAAGAAGAGCCAGACGACGATGGCCAGCGGCGGCGCCGCCGCGGCCAGGCTCGCGAGCCGGTATGTCGGTCGCATCGATGAGCCGGGGTGAGGGTGGCGCGGTTGGCCGTCCTCCTCGATCGCGGCCCCCTCGACGCCCGCCGCCCCTCACCCTACCCTCTCCCCCGGGCGGGGGAGAGGGTAGCGAGAACCGCCTCAGTTCTCCTCGTAGGCCGTCAGCAGGTCCTTGAAACACTGCGCGATCGGGAACGAGAGCCCCTGCTTCCCGAGCACGTCCGGAGGCACATCCTGGAACAGGAGCGCCTTGGCCTTGTCCGAGACGTGAGGCAGGACGTGCTGGCCGTCGATCCCCGGATACCAGCCGTTCCGCTCCACGATCACCTTCGCCTGGATCTCCGGCGAGGTGATGAACTCGACGTACTTCTTGGCGAGCTCGTAGTTGGCGGCCTTGGCCGGCACCACCAGGTACATGGGCTGTCCCGGGAACCCCGGCGAGATCAGCTTCATCCGGATCTTCGGGTCCATGCGCCCCTGGTTCTTGAGGTCGATGAGCATGTCCACCCAGACCGGCCCCATGGCGATCTCGCCCCGGTTCAGCCGGTCCAGGGTGTCGTTGTTGCCCGTGGTGAGGGTCACCGGCAGGCTCTTGAGCTCCTTGATCGCCACGGGCCACGTCGCCTGAGTTCCCTTGTCGCACGGCCCTTTGGCGTGCTTCTCGTACTGCCCCGTCTTCCAGTAGACCCAGCCGGTCGCGAACCCCACCCCACTCATGCCACCCTTGATTCCGTTGTAGCCGAACTTCTTGGGGTTGGCCTTGATCCAGGCGACCAGCTCCTCGAAGGTGCTCGGCGGAGTCTTGACCATCTCGGGGTTGTACGCCAGCACCACCTGGCTGTGAAACATCGGCATCACGTACCCCTCGACGTTGAAGCCGAGCGCGTTCCGGCCATCTTCGGCCGTCATGAGCCTGTAGGTGGTGATCTCCGGAGCGTAGCGTGACAGAATGCCCTCCTGGATCAGCCGCGGCATCGCGCTCTGGTGGACGATGGCCACGTCCATGTCCCACTTCGCCACCCCGGCGTCCTTCTGGCTCTTGAGTTTGTCGACGATCACGCGGCTGCCCGGATCACCGGGACCTGTCCCGACCGCGTTGATCTTCACGCCGGGGTTCCGCTTCTCGAACTCCGGCGCGAAGATGATCCGCTGGAGGTCGTGCATGTTGGTGTCCCCAGCCGTCACCACGTTCAGCGTGGCCTGCTGGGCCGCCCCCAGGCTCGCCCACCCGAGAAGCAGCACGACCAGGATCCCGACCATCCCCCATGCCGGTCTTTGCATCCGCATCGAAGGCCTCCTTCGTGGTGGGAACAATGGCGCGTTCACGGCTAGGCCAACACTGTATGCCACACCGCAGACGGGAATCAAGCGGACCCATGGTGGTCCCGGGTCACCGCCCGTCCAGGACGAACCGCTCGATCGCCTCGCGGAACCCCTCTTCCTCGCTGGTCCCGCAGACGTGGTCGGCCCGGGCCCGGCCCCCCGCCGGCGCATGCCCCATCGCGACCCCGCGCCCCGCCGCTTCGATCATCCCGAGATCGTCCCAGTTGTCGCCGACGGCGACGCCCTCCC
>CAZDYT010000231.1:0-6408 GCA_964509395.1 uncultured bacterium | reverse complement strand
GGAAGGATGTTCGGCAGAACCACGCCCAGGAAGGTCCGTAGCGGGCCGGCGCCCAAGCTCATGCTGGCGCGCTCGAGCACGGGGTCGAGGCGCTGGAGGCCGGCGGCGACGTTGACCACGACCAAGGGGGTCGCCAGCACCGTGTGAGCCAGCACCATGCCGAGGAAGTTGCCCACCAGCCCCAGGCGCGCGTAGAGGCTGTAGAGCGCGATGGCCGTCACGATCGCGGGGACGATCATCGGGGAGAGGAGAACACCCAGGAGCAACCGCCGGCCCCGGATCTCTCCCCGCACCAGGCCGTAGGCCGCCCCGGTCCCCACGATCGTCGCGACGGCGGCCACGGCGAGCCCGAGCTTCACGCTGTTCAGGGTCGAACGGATCCACACGGGGTCCTGGAAGAAGGTCGCGTACCACTCCAGCGACCACCCGGGCGGCGGGAACTGGAGATAGCGCGACGACGTGAACGACAGCGGGATCACGATGAGGACCGGCAGAACGAGGTAGGCGAAGGCAAGGAGCGACGTCGCCCACACGAGGAGCGACGGGCGGCTCACCGTGGCCTCGCGACCCCTCACCGGGACCCTCCGAACAGGTGTTCCAGCCCGAGGAACCGGTCGAACACGAAGAGCAGGGCGAGCACGATCGCCAGCAGCACGCAGGCCAGGGCCGCGCCGAGACCCCAGTTCAGGACCCCGCGGATCTGGCTCTCGATGAGCGTGGCCACCATGGGCACGCGCCCCCCGCCGAGGAGCGCCGGGGTAATGAAGAAGCCAATGGCCATGATGAAGACGAGGAGGCCGCCCGCCCACACGCCAGGGAGGCTCAGCGGGAAAAACACCCGCCAGAACGTCTGGAGGCGCGAGGCCCCCAGGCTCGCGGAGGCCCGCAGGTACTCGGGCTCGATCCCGTGCATGACCGCGTAGAGCGCCAGGATCATGAACGGGAGGAGCACGTACGTCATGCCGATGACGACGCCGGTCCGGTTGAACATCAGGGGCAGCGGGGCGTCGATCAGCCCGAGCTTGACCAGCAGCGTGTTCACGAGCCCGGTTCGGGCGAGGAGCGCGATCCAGGCCCAGTTGCGCACCAGGACACTGGTCCAGAAGGGCAGCAGGATGAACACCAGCGCAATCTGGAGCGAACGCCCCCGCAGACTCGCCAGGAGGCAGGCGACCGGGTAGCCGATCACCAGGCAGGCGGCGGTCACCATCAGACCCACCTCGAAGGTCACCCCCAGGACGCGCAGGTAGACCGGCTCCCCCACCAGGTAGCGGTAGTGCTGGAGGGACAGTTCCGGGTCGGCGACACTCAGATAAAAGATTCGGGCGAGCGGCACGGTGTAGAGCGCCCCGAAGAGGACCACGGCCGGCGCGACCCAGAGCCACCCGCCCCCACCGACGGGCCGCGCGCGGGCCCGCGCGGCCTGCAGGGGCGGGGAAGCAACGGGCTCGACGGCGGTGCGGTTCACCGCCAGGTCCCCTGCTCGATCGAGCCCGTCGTCCCGCTCACCGACCTGGCCCCGGTTATTTGAGGAGCCAGGCGTTCCACCGTTCGATCAGCTTGGCCTCGTTGGTCCCCCACCATTCGTTGTCAAGCGGGATGCCCTTCTTCAGGTTCTCCGGCTCGGTGGGCAGATGCTGCCGGACCTCGGGCTTGATCAGCGGGAGCGCTGCCGGGTTCATCGGGCCGAAATAGGTGAGCTCTGCCATGCGGGCCTCGTGTTCCGGCTTGGTCATGGCCTTGATGAGCAGCATCGCGTCCTTTTTGTGCGGGGTCCCCTTGAGGACGGACCACGCATTGGTGAGGTAGAGCGACTGGTTCCACTGGAGGGCGATGGGGACGCCGCGCTTCTGGGCCTCGGCCACCTCGTTGTTGAACACCGCCGCCATCACCACCTCGCCGCTCGCGATCAGCTCGATGGGCTGCACCGGCGGCTTGGCCCACGCGGTGATGTGGGGCTTGATCTGGTCGAGTTTCCGGAAGGCCCGGTCGACGTCCAGCGGGTAGAGCTTGTCTGGCGGCACCCCGTCGGCCAGGAGGGCGAATTCCAGCTGGTAGCGGACACGGTTCTCCAGCGTCCGCCCGCCCGGGAACCGCTTGACGTCCCAGAAGTCGGCCCAGCTCTTCGGGGCCTCCGCCGGGGTCGGGTACTTCTTCGTGCTGTAGCCGAGACCGATGGAAAACCCGATGAACGGAACGCCGTGCTCCAGGGCGGGGGCCGGGCCGGTCACCGTCCGGTCGATGACGGAGTAGTCGATGGACTCCCAGAGTCCCTCTCGCGCGCCCCGGTAGACCTCAAGCGTGTTCACGTTCGCGACATCCCACTCGATCTTCCCGCTCTGCACCATGGCCTTGATCTTGGCCATGTCAGTCCGGCTGAAGTCCTGGACCTTGATCCCGATCTCCTTCTCGGCCGGGTCGAAGAACGCCGTGCGCATCGCCTTGCCGCCCGACCCGCCGTAGTGGATGACGTTGACCACGCCGTCCGACGCGAGGAGCGACGTCACCATGACAACCACCGCGGCGATCCCGACGGACGCCGCGACCTTCCGCAGTGCCACGCGCCTCATGGCGAACCTCCTTGATGGTTAGGGCTTGTCGGTCTCCTCGGCCCGGATGACGATCGGCGCGTCCACCTGCCAGCCGACGGTCACGGGCTCGCCTGCTCGAGGAAGGTCCTCGCTGCCCTGGCGACTGACGCTCACCACGAGCGTCTCGCCGTTCAGCCGGAGCACGAGCCGCAGGGCCGCCCCGAGGTAGATCACCTGGTCCACGGCCGCCCGGTAGGCGTTGCCCTCCCCCTCGCCGCGCAGGCGCACCCGCTCGGGCCGAAGCGCGAGGATGACGGGATCCCCCCGGCGGAAGTGACCGCGGCTCGTCGCCCGCGTCACGAGTCCGCCAACCGTCTTCACGGTCATCACCCCCGCCTCCACCGCTAAGACCTCTCCCCGCAGCAGATTCGACTCCCCGAGGAAGTCAGCCACGAACGTGGTCCCGGGGTGGTCATAGAGCTCCACGGGCGACCCGACCTGCACGAACCGTCCCTGGTGCATGACGGCGATGCGGTCGGAGATGGTGAGGGCCTCCTCCTGGTCGTGGGTGACGTAGACGGTGGTGATCGCGAGCCGCTTCTGGATGCTGCGGATCTCGAGCTGCATCTCAGCCCGGAGCTTCCGGTCCAGGGCGCCGAGGGGCTCGTCCATCAGCAGGATCGCGGGACGGAACACCAGCGCCCGAGCCAGCGCGACTCGCTGCTGCTGCCCTCCGGAGAGCTGGCGCGGATAGCGCGCCTCCAAGCCGGTGAGCTTCACGAGTTCCAGCGCCTCCCGCACGGCCCGGACCCGCGCGGGGCCCGGGACCCCGCGAACTGCCAGCGGGTACGCGACATTCTGGAAGGCGGTGAGGTGGGGGAAGAGGGCGTACTGCTGGAAGACCACGCCAATGTTCCGGCGATACGGCGGGAGCCCCAACACCGAGCCGCCATTCAGGAGGATCTCCCCCTGGTCCGGCGTGACGAACCCGGCGATCGTCATGAGCAGCGTGGACTTCCCGGATCCGCTCGGCCCGAGCAACGTCACCAGCTCCCCGGGTCCGATCTCGCACGAGACGCCGGCGACGGCCGTGACGGATCCGTAGGCTTTCGAGACGCCCCGGAGCGAGAGCGCGGCGCCGCCCGTCCTCACGGGTGAGCGATCCGCGGGACGGGCAAGGTCAGCCGGCACCCGTCCCGGTGGTGGCCGGGTCGAGGGGCACGCCTCCGAACGCGAGCGCGCGATCTTGCCATGGCTATGACCACGTAACCTCCTTCCCCGTACGTGTCAAGGCCCAATCAACGTCGCAGGATTCGGCCAGTGAAGCTCCGCGGCCGCTCCTCTCGCGAGCTCTCCAGGACTTCCGCGGGGGTGCCCTCCTCGACCACTCGGCCGCCCTCCATGAACACCACCTTGGAGGCGACGATCGAGGTCCGGCCCCGAATCGCGAGATCGCGGATGACGCGGAGCACCTCCCCGATGAGCTCGGAGGCGAGGCCGGAGGTCGGCTCGTCGGAGGCGCTCGCAGCGGGAGGCCCGGCCTCGCCAGCTCGGGAGCGCGAATAGAGGATTGAGGGAACCCGCGAAACCTCCGTGCGCTTGACTCTGGTAACCGCCGCCAGCCTCGATCGCGCGAACTCAGGCCAAGCCGATGTCCTTACGGGCGAGGGCCAGGCTGAACATCGGCAGAGCGTACTGACCGCGGAAAACCATGCGGGGCAGGCCCTCCTGAAGGTCAGGTGCATGCGGCCGAGGGCCCCGCGGAGCGCGGCCCGGGCGTTCCGGATCAGTGATCGCGAGCTGGAGCAAGGCATTGACCGCAGCCCCACGAACTCCCCGGAACCGCCCCGTCACGCGTCCGCGCCCGCGCCGCGTCGAGGACCCGAGACCTGGTCCATGCGCCTATCGCGCTTCCACGCCGCCACGAGGGCAAGGATCTCTGCGGCGACCGTGGCGGCCAGCAACGCCGTGATCTGGCCCGCGTCGTAATTCGGGTTCATCTCCACCACGTCCGCGCCGACCAGGTGCAGGCCTCGGAGAGTCCGAAGCAGCCGGAGGATCTCGCGCGCCGTCGGGCCCCCGGCCTCCGGGGTCTGGACCCCCGGCGCAAAGGCCGGGTCCACGACATCCAGGTCGAAGGACAGGAAGACCTTCCGCCCCCGGAATTTCTCCCGGATCCGACGCGCCAACACCTCGATACCGCCGTCCAGCATCTCGTCCGTCGTGACGACCTCGTAGCCGAGATCGAGCGACTGCTGGATGTCCTCGCGCGTGAAGAGCGAGCCCCGCATGCCCACCTGCATCGACGCCCGCGCGTCGATCCACCCCTCTTCGACGCCGCGCCGGAACGCGGTGCCGGCGCTGTGCTTCTGCCCAGCGAAGTACGTGTCCCACGTATCCGTGTGAGCGTCGAAGTGGAGGATCGCGAGTGGCCCGTGGACCTTGCCCAGCACGCGGAGCTCCGGGAGGGTGATGGAGTGATCGCCTCCGACGCCGACCGGGATCACGCCTCGTTCGGCGAGCGGAGCGAGGGCCGCCTCGATCCGCTCGAAGGACTCGGGGAGGTAGCCGGGCGCCACGTCCGTGTCCCCGTAGTCGACGATGCCGCACTCCTCGAAGACGTTGAGGTCCTGGTAGGGGTTGATCGGTCGCAGCATCAGCGACATCGCCCGGACGGCAGTCGGCCCAAAGCGGCACCCGACGCGGAAGGGTGAGCCGGTGCCGAAGGGGATCCCGACGACCGCCACGTCGACACCCTCGAGCGCCTGGGTATGGGGCAGCCGCATGAAGGTCGTGATGCCGCAGAACCGAGGGGTCTTCAGGGAGTCCTGGGGAAGGAACGTGGGCATGTCTCGCCTCACGGCGCACCGTGTGCGGCGGCGCGCTCGACGAGGAACTGGAACAGCGCCTGGGCTGCCAGCCGGATGGTCAGTTCGGCCGCGTCGTAGTTCGGGGCGACCTCCACGAGGTCGAGCGCGCCGACCGGGTACCGGGCCAGCACGCTCACCGCGTCGAACAGCTGGCGCGCCTCCAGGCCGTCGAGCACGATGCCCCCGGTGCCGGGCGCGTAGGCGCACGAGACGACGTCGATGTCGATCGACACGTAGAGCACGTCCGTCCGCGCCGCGAGACGCCGGAGCGCGTCGTCCAGGGCGGCCGTCATGCCCTGCCGGCGCACCGCCCCGAGCGTCACCAGGGGCATCCCGTGCTTCTGGATGAACTCCCAGGTCTCCTTGCCTGCCAGCCCCGTCTGCCCGACCAGGAGCATGTTCGCGGGCTCCATCCCGGCGAGCTCGGCGACGCGGCGCACGGTGGAGCCATGGTAGACCCGCCCCCAGACGGGGTGCTCGTCGAACATGTCGAGGTGGTTGTCGAGGTGGACGTAGCCGACGCGCACGCCGGGGCGAGTCGACCGGATCGCCTCGAGGAAACCCTGGACGCACGGGTAGCTGATGTAGTGGTCGCCGCCGAGGATCAGCGGCAAGGCCTCCGTCCTGGTCACGCGCGCCACGAAGGCGGCGATCGTGGCGCTCGTCCGGGCAAGGTCAGTGGGGAAGATCTCGACATCGCCCACGTCGACCAGGCCGAGCTCTTCCGGGAACCGCACCTCCCGGCCCGTCTCCAGGTCCACGTGGCTCTCGCCCGGGCTCGATCGGAGGAAGTAGTCGAAGTACGCGGAGCTCTGCCGGATGCCCCGGGGCCCCCAGCGCGCGCCCGGCCGGGAGCCGCTCGTGTAGTCGAACGGCACGCCGAGCACCCCGATCATGCCGGGCCGGAGGGCCTCCACGCCGACCAGGGGTCGGCGCATGAAGGTCATGATGCCGGCGTGGTACGCCTGCGGCCTCGTGGACATCGTCACGCTCCTCTCCGGGGTCGT
>CAZDYT010000230.1:0-6455 GCA_964509395.1 uncultured bacterium | reverse complement strand
TCCTGGCCAACGTGCGCGCGCTCCCGCCGACCGTCCTCTCGCGCTGCCAGCTGGGGCGCTTCCGGCCGCTCCCCGATGCGTCGGTCGTGGCGTTGCTCACGGCGCGCGGGGCCGATCCGGAGACCGCCGCGCTGCTCGCGCGGCCCACGCGGGGGCGGGTGGGCCCGGCGCTCGACACCGACCTCGCGACGGTCCGTGGCCGCCGCGCGACGGCACTCGAGCTGCTCGCGGTGCCCCGGCCGCTCGTCGCGGGTCGGCTGGACGAGGCCGCTCCGGATCGCGCCGAGGTCGCCGCCTATCTGGAGACGTACTGGCTCTGGTATCGCGACGCGCTGTGCCTGGCGGCCGGCAACGATCCGTCGCTGCTCGTCAACGGCGATCGGGAGGCGGATCTCGCGGCCCTCGCGCGCCGCGCGCCGCTCGGCGCGCTCGCCGACGCCGCACGGGCGATCAAGGAGGCGTGGCTCGCGCTGGAGGCGAACGTGAGTCCACGGCTGAGTCTCGAGCAGGCGCTGCTGGCGGTCGCGCGGGGCGCCGCCCAGGGGAGCGAGGGGGGCAAAGGATGAACGCAGACACCGCGGAGATCGTCCAGCCCGAGCCGCTGGCGGCGATCCCCCGGCTCGTGGGGGTCCGACTGCGGGAGGGCGTGCGGGCTGACGACTACCTGGTCGAGAGGCTCGCCCTTCATGTCGGCGTCCTCGTCCTGGTGGAGGTGCCGAGCGGGCACGCCGTGGGCGAGGTCCGCCGCCCGGCCCGGGGCGTCCCCGAGTTCAAGCGGGATCGCGCCTACGCGCGCGTGCTCCGGCTCGCCACCCCCGAGGAGGGCGCCGAGTACCGACGTCGCCGGGAGCGCGAGAAGGCCGCCATCGCGACGTGCCAGATCCGGGCCAAGAGCCACGGGCTGCAGCTGAAGATCGTCGACGTCGAGATCTCTGCCGATGGCCGGCGGGTCACGGTGATGTTCGCCGCGGAGGGCCGGGTCGATTTCCGCGCGCTGGTGAAGGAGCTCGCCCGGGAGTTCCGCGCGCGGATCGAGATGCAGCAGATCGGCGCCCGCGATGTCACGAAGGTCCAGGACGGCATCGGCCCGTGCGGGCGGCAGCTCTGCTGCTCGAGCTGGCTCCGGAAGTTCGAGCCGATCTCCGTCCGGATGGCCAAGACGCAGGACATGCCGCTCACCGACAGCCGGCTCCTCGGCAACTGCGGCCGGCTCAAGTGCTGTCTCCTCTACGAGTTCTCGATGTACGACGAGCTCCGCGCGCAGCTCCCGCGCGTGGGATCGGCCTGCCAGGCCGAGTGCGGCGGCGGGGGATGCATGCAGGGGCGGGTGAAGTCGGTGAAGGTGTTGAAGGAGACCGTGTTCGTGGCGTTTGCGGACGGCACGGAGGCCGAGCTGCCGCTCGCTCAGCTCACCTGGGAAGGCCGGCCGCATGTCAAGCCGCTTGAGTGAGCTTCGGAGGGGGGCGCGGCCCCCCTCCGACGGCTAGGGCTCGCCGTGGCCGGTCCGGGTTCTCCGCGGCGGGCGTTTTACCTGACCACGCCGATCTACTACGTCAACGCGACGCCCCACCTCGGTCACGCGTACACGACGATCGTCGCGGACACGATGTGCCGGTACCGGCGGCTGGCCGGCGACGACGTGTGGTTTCTCACCGGGACCGACGAGCACGGGGACAAGATCGCTCAGGCGGCGGCGAAGGCCGGGGTCTCGCCGCAGGTGTACACGGACCAGATCGCCGCGGCGTTTCGGGAGACGTGGCACCGGCTGGGGATCAGCCACGACGATTTCATCCGCACCACGGAGGAACGCCACAAGAGGGTCGTCCGGCAGATTCTGAACAGGCTGTGGGAGGCGGGCGAGATCTATTTCGGCAAGTACGGCGGCCACTACTGTTTCGGCTGCGAGCGCTTTTACACCGAGAAAGAAATCGTCGACGGCAGGTGCCCCGACCACCAGACCCCGCTCACGTACATCGAGGAGGAGAACTACTTCTTCAAGATGTCGAGGTACCAGCAGTGGCTCATCGAGTACATCGAGAGCCACCCCGACCTGATCCGGCCCGAGCGGTATCGCAACGAGATTCTCGGCTTCTTGCGGGAGCCGCTGCAGGACCTTTCGATCAGCCGGCCTCGGACGCGGCTCGAGTGGGGCATCCCGCTGCCGTTCGACGATCGGTTCGTCACGTACGTGTGGTTCGATGCGCTCATCAACTACGTGTCGGCGCTGGGCGACATCGACGGTGAACGATACCAACAGTTCTGGCCCCGCGTGCAGCATCTCATCGGCAAGGACATCCTCAAGCCGCATGGCGTCTACTGGCCTTGCATGCTCAGGGCGGCGGGCCTGCCCGTCTACGCGCACCTGAACGTGCATGGCTTCTGGAGTCTGGGCGGCGGGAAGATGTCGAAGTCGATCGGCAACGTGGTCGAGGCGCTGGCGCTGACCGACAAGTATGGCCACGACGCGTTTCGCTACTTCCTCATGCGGGAGATGACCTTCGGGCTGGACGCGAACTTCTCCGAAGAGGCGCTGGTCGACCGCCTGAACGCCGACCTGGCGAACGACCTGGGAAATCTCGTGGCGCGCGCCACGACGCTCATCGGGAACGTCGGCAGACCAGACGAGGCGCCCGACTCGGGGCGGTCTGCCGAGGATGAGGAGGTGCGGCGTTCGTTCGAGGAGACATGCAAGGCTGTCGGCGACGCGATGGAAGAGTTCGCCTTCCATCGGGCGCTCGCGGAGATCTGGCAGTTCATCGGCGTCGTGAACCGGTATGTCGACACCACCCAGCCGTGGGCGTTGGCGAAGGATCCCGCGGAAAGAGGGCGGCTCGACCGGGTGCTCCTGACGCTGGCCGACGCGCTGAAGTGCCTGGGGATCATCCTGGACCCGTTTCTGCCGAATGCGGCCGCCCGGATCCGGAGCGCGATCGGATACGCGGAGGAGCCTCGGCTCCAGGACGCGGTGCTGGATCGTCTCCCGCGGCTCCCACGTGTCAGGAAGCTGTCCGGGCTCTTCCCCCGGATCGCCCCCGGCGAGGGGGACCAGCAGAGGGATTGGGGGCCCCCCAGGGCTCGAGCGGAGAGGGGCGAGCCGGGGCGGATCGGCATCGAAGAGTTCCGGCGGCTCGACCTGCGCGTGGCCGAAGTCCTGGATGCCGAGCCGGTCCCGAAGTCGAAGAAACTCCTGAAGCTCACGGTCAAGCTCGGCGACGAGAGGCGCATCCTGGTGGCCGGGATCGCGGAGCACTACCGGCCCGAGGACCTCCGGGGGCGGAAGGTCGTGGTCGTGGCGAACCTCGAGCCGGCGACGCTCCTGGGCATCCGGTCGGACGGGATGGTCCTGGCCGGCTCCGAGGGCGACACGCTCGCCCTCCTCACGCTGGACCGGGATCTGCCGCCGGGCGCGAAGGTGCGCTAGCGCCGTGCACCGGGGGCCTGACTCGGTGGCCGCGCGTCGCGCGAGGGTGCGCTAGGACGCCGATCCGCCAGCTGGCGGGTCACGACTCGGATCCATGCCGCGCTTCCACGCCCGCCGCGATGAGTCCCTTTCGCATCCCTCGCCGCGTCCTGCCGTTTCGCCGCCCGGGCCGTTCCTCGGCCGGTGCATCCGGGTCTTCACGGACCCGGTGGCGTGGCGGCTCTTCCTCAGACGCTGGGCGATCTCGATCGCCTCCCTGGTCGGTGGCCTCCTGGTGCTCTTCGTGTTTCGCCGCGGCGTGCCCCACGTCGGGTGGATCGTCGGCTACCTCGTGGTCCTGTGGCTCCTGTTCACCGTGCTCGTGCAGGCGCGCCAGCGGCTCCTGGCCCGCGGGCGGCGCCTCGTCCTCGTGGCAGGCGAGTACACGATCCAGACCCTCTACCACGGGCTTCTGCTCTTCGTCCTCCCGGGTTACTTCGCCAGCACGACGTTCGACGGCATCACGCTCCCCTTCTTCGTCGTGCTGGCGGGGGCCGCCCTGGTCACGACGATCGACCCGTGGTTCGGCGCGCTCATCCAGCCGTATCCGTGGGCCGGGTGGGTCTTCTTCGCCTTCTCGATCTTCGCCGGGTTGAACGTGGCCCTCCCGCTCGTCGGCGTGCCGCCTGCAGGGGCGCTCCTCGGAAGCGCGGCGCTCGCCGGGCTGGCGCTCACGCCGGCCTTCGTCGAGCGGGTGGGGGCGTGGTCCGGGGCCTTCCGGCTCGCGGGGCTCTCGGCGGCGTTCGCGACGGGAGTGGCCTGGCTCGGCCTGCCGGCGATCCCGCCCGCGCCGCTCCACCTCATGCGCCCGACGATCGCGCGGGCCGTCGTCGATCTGGAGCCCGTGGACCCGGTGGGCCCGCGGGTCTCCGCGGGGGCGGTGGTGGCCGCGTGGGGCGGTCTCGTCGCCTATACGCCCGTCTCGGCGCCGGCCGGCCTCCGCCAACCGATCATCCACCGCTGGCAGCACGAAGGCCGGGTCGTGACGACCGTGCGACTGTCGACGCCCGTTCTCGGCGGGCGCGCGGCGGGGTTCCGCACGTACTCCCGCAAGAGCGACTTCCCGGCGGACCCGCGCGGCCGCTGGTCGGTGGACGTCGTCACGGCGTCGGGGCAGCTCATCGGGCGGCTGCGCTTCACCGTCGTCCCCTGAGGGGGTTCGGATGGAGATGGGCGGGGCGGGCCCGCTCTTCGACACGCACGCGCACCTCCACGACGCCGACTTCGCCGGAGATCGGGTCGAGGTGCTGTCGCGCGCGCGCGCGGCCGGTGTCGCCCGGCTGCTCACCGTGGGGACCGACCCGGAGGCCTCGCGCGAGGCCGTCGCGCTCGCCGAGGCCCACGCCGACGTCTACGCGGCGGTGGGGATCCATCCGCACGACGCGGCGCACGCGGATGACGCGGCGCTGGCCCAGATCGCCGCGCTCGTCCAGGCGCGGAAGGTCGTCGCCGTGGGCGAGATCGGGCTCGACTACTACCGCAACCTCTCGCCCCGCGAAGCCCAGGCCCGCGCCCTCCGCGCCCAGCTTGCCCTCGCGCGCGAGGTGCGGAAGCCGGTCCTGCTCCACTGCCGGGAGGCGCACGCGGACCTGCTCGCCGTCCTCGAAGCCGAGGGGGTGGCCGAGGTCGGGGGCATCATGCACTGCTTTTCGGGGGACGTCGCCATCGCGCAGCGCTGCCTCGAGCTCGGGCTCCTGATCTCGATCGCGGGCCCGGTCACGTATCCCAACGCCCGCCGCCTCCCGGAGGTCGCGCGGATGCTGGGGCTGGATCGGCTCGTCCTGGAGACCGACTGCCCGTACCTTCCACCCCAGCCCTGGCGAGGGAAGCGCAACGAGCCGGCGTACCTGACCGTGACGGCGGCCCGGGTGGCCGAGCTGTGTGGCGTGTCGCGGGCCATGGTGGCGGAGCGGACCACCCGGAACGCGTGCGCGCTCCTTCAGATCCCGCGCCCGGCCGACGGCGCGTGAGTCTCTGGCACCGCGAACTGCGGCGCGCTGCCGGCGGCGCGCTGAACGTCCTGGTCGCGCGCCTGCTGAACCGCCGGCGCCGCGGGCCGGCCGTGACGCCGCTCTCGCTCGAGGCCTACCGCGCCCTCGCCCCGCCGGCCCCGGTCGATACCGCACGCCTGCTGGCGGGCCGGACCAACGCGGAGCGCGCGCGCCTCGCCGAGGCGGCCCTGCGCAGCCGGGGCGTGCCCGTGACGCGGATGCCCTATCGCACGGTCGAGGGTACCGGGGTCAACCTGTTCGCCGAGGTCGGTGCCGGGCCGCGCGTCCTGCTCCTCGCCGGCCACCACGACGCGGTGCCGGGCAGCCCGGGCGCCAACGACAACGCGGCCGCCGTGGGAACCCTGCTCGCCCTGTGGGAGCGCCTGGCGGCCGACCCGCCACGGCGGCTGACCGTGCGCTTCGGGTTCTTTGGCGGTGAGGAGCGCGGCATGCTCGGCTCGCGGGTGTACGCCCGGACGGCGGCGCTCGCCGGGCTGGTCGGCGTCGTGAGCCTCGAGCTTTGCGGGATCGGGGACAGCCTGGCCCTCTGGGACGTGACGCCGCCGCTCGCGGAGAGCGTGCTCGTCAAGGCCTGGATCGCGGCGGCTGAAGGCTTGGGGTACCGGCGTGACGAGACCTACCATCTCGCTGAACCCGTGCCGTTCTTCGGGAGCGACCACCGGCCGCTCGCGGACCGGGGGGTGCCTGGGGTGGGCCTCACGGTGGTTCCGGCCACGGCGGCGGCGGCGCTGCGCGCGTTCATCTACAGCGGGGCGCGCGGTATCCTGACGCCGCCGGGGCGGCGGCCGCCGCCCTTCACGACGTACCACACCGCGGAGGACCGCCCCGAGACCCTCGAACCGGCGGCGCTCGCGCGGGCCGGCGCGGTGCTGGAAGCGCTCTGCCGCGTCCTCGACGCGTCGGCGGCCACCCACTAGGGCCCCCGGAGGGGGGCTCCGCCCCCCTTCCGGACCTCCCCCCAGGGGGTTGCGCCGGCGAAGCCG
>CAZDYT010000229.1:0-6458 GCA_964509395.1 uncultured bacterium | reverse complement strand
ATCTCATCGTCAAGGCTCTGGAGGCCTACCTGGCCGATGCGGCCGATTACCAGGTAGCCTACCAGATCGAGCTCTGGTTCAGTATCCTGGAGCGCCAATGTCTCAAGCGAGCCAGTCTCAGGACCCGCGCCGCCATGACGGCCCGCATCTACGCCTTTGGCCGACACTAGAATCGCACGGCACGCCCCTTCCGGGGGCCTTCAAGGGCTATCCGCTCCGCCGGAGGGGGGTACCGAATTTACGGGACCCTGCACCGGAGCGAATCTGCCGGGGGCCGATCGCGCGACAGCCGCTGGCACACCATACCTGACAGGCGCACCGGACCCGCGGGCCCACGGCGGCCACAGCGTGACGCGCCTGGGTGGGCTGGTGGCCTCTTCCAGGGCGCGATTTGGTACACTCGGGAAGAGCAACCCTTTCACCGGGGGGTGGGACGGGTGAAAAAGCGCCGCCGGAGTAGCGGGCAGGGTGACGGACCGAGCCGGGTTGCGGAGAGCTATGCCCACTACGAAGCCCGGAGCCCGATGCGGCCGGACGCCGGCACGCAGCCCCAGTTCCGGAAGAAGAAGCCTCCCAAGACCTACCGTTACGACTCGTCGCTCTCCGCGGCCCTCGACTGGGACGGCCAGAACGCTGCTCGTGAGCTGAGCGAGTGGCTCCTGAGTCTGATCGAGCGGGCCGCCGCCCTCCCCGCTCCGCACGCGTTTGACACGCCGCAGGAGTTCCGCACCGGCGACGGGACGGTCTTGGCGACCGTGCGGAATCTGCCGGACGCCGTCGAGCAGCTCAAGCGCCTCGGCAAGCCCTTCCTCGACTGGGCTGGCAAGGCCGAGCGGCTCTCCTTCGATGTGCCGACACTTCCGCTCTTCGTGCACGAGCGCCTTTCTACCAAGGCGATCGTCGAGACGCTCATCGGCCACCGGCGCGACAAGCAGCAGGATATGTTCGAGCTGTTCGGCGACCCGCGCCACTCGATCACGGACCAGGTGCTCAAGGCGTACGAGTACCAGGACCGGTGGGTGAACCGCCTCATCCTGGGCGACTCGATGGTGGTGATGAACTCGCTCCTCCAGTACGAGGGGCTGGGCGGCCAGGTCCAGATGATCTACATGGACCCGCCGTACGGCGTGAAGTTCGGCTCGAACTTCCAGCCGTTCGTCCGGCGACGCGACGTCTCCCACAACGACGACGAGGACATGACCCGCGAGCCGGAAATGGTCAAGGCCTACCGCGACACCTGGGAGCTGGGCCTGCACTCCTATCTAACCTACATGCGTGACCGCCTGCTCCTGGCGCGCGAGCTCTTGACGCCAAGCGGCAGCATCTTCGTCCAGATCAGCGACGAGAACCTCCACCACGTCCGGGAGCTGATGGACGAAGTGTTTGGCGCAGTGAATTTCTGTGGCGTCATCGCGTTCTCAAAGACCTCGGGCGCAACAAGCGAGCTACTCTCATCTACCGTGGACTTCCTGCTCTGGTACGCCCGTGATCGTGAACGAGTGAAGTATCAGCAACTGTATCTGGCAAAAGAGTATGGCGGTGAGGGAGCGAGCGCATACACCCGCGTCGAGATGGTCAATGGCGAGCGCCGGCCGATGACCCAGGCGGAGCGAGAAAATCCTTCCACTTTGCCGCAGGGCGCGCGCATCTACCGAATCGGGGATCTCACGAGCCAACGGCCCCCCGGGGACTTCCCTGTGCCGTTCGAAGGCTCCACGTACCGGCCAAAGAGAGGGTACTGGAAGACGGGCGAAGGAGGCATGCAGAGGCTTATTGGTGCGCGCCGCGTCGAGGCCACGGAAGGCGGCCTTTACTACGTGCGTTACTTCGATGATTTCCCCGTTTTCCAGCTCTCCAACAACTGGGATGACACCGGCATCGCCGGGTTTGCCTCTGATAAGTTGTACGTGGTCCAGACATCGCCCAAGGTTGTTCAGCGCTGCATCCTTATGACCAGTGAGCCCGGCGATCTGGTTCTCGACCCTACCTGCGGCGGTGGGACGACAGCTTACGTCGCCGAGCAGTGGGGACGCCGGTGGATCACGATCGACACTAGCCGCGTGCCGCTGGCGCTGACTCGCCAGCGCCTGCTCACGGCCACCTTTTCCTACTACCAGCTCAAGGATGACGCGCGCGGTCCAGCCGGCGGGTTCGTCTACGTCAGGAAACAGAACCGGAAGGGCGAAGAGATCGGGGGCATTGTTCCCCACGTCAAGCTCAAGAACATCGCGAACAACGAGCCGCCCAAGGAGGAGGTGCTCGTCGATCGGCCGGAGGTCGACGACCGCTACGTCCGCGTCAGCGGGCCGTTCACCGTCGAGGCCATGATCCCGGCCCCGGTGGACTGGGAGGGCGACGGTGTCGAGGAGTCGGGCGCCCTCGCGGCCGAGGCGCACGAGTCGTTCGTGGACCGGATGCTCGAGGTGCTTCGGAAGTCGCCGGTCCTGCACGTCGGCGGCGGGCGAGCCGTCACCCTCAAGAACGTCCGGCTGCCGGCCAAGACGCTCTCCCTCTCCGCCGAGGCCGTCACCGCCAACGGCGACGAGAAGCCTGTCGCCTTCGTCTTCGGGCCTGAGAACGGCGCGATCAGCCAGCTCCTGGTCAACGAGGCCTTGAAGGAAGCGTACCTCAAAGGCTACGCGCACCTCTACGTCATCGGGTTCGCCATCCAGCCGGACGCCCGTGTGCTCATCGACAAGGCTGCCGAGATGGGCACGGTGCCGGCGACCTACGTCCAGGCCACCCCCGACCTGATGATGGGCGATCTGCTGAAGAACATGAGGTCGAGCCAGATCTTCAGCGTCTGCGGCCTGCCCGAGATCCGGATCCGGAAGGTCAAGCCGGAGCGGAAGGGCGATCCCCCGCGATACCAGGTGGAGTTGCTGGGGCTCGACATGTTCGACCCGGCTACCATGAAGCCCGAGCACCGCGCGGGCGGCGACGTGCCGGCCTGGTTCCTCGACACCGACTACAACGGCCTCTGCTTCCACGTCTCCCAGGCGTTCTTCCCGCGGACGGGTGCCTGGGAGAATCTCAAGCGCGCGCTCCGCGGCGAGTACGACGAGTCGGTCTGGGACCACCTGGGGGGGACCGTGAGCGCCCCGTTCGACCAGGGCGATCAGGCACAGGTGGCGGTCAAGGTGATCGACGACCGGGGCAACGAGCTGCTGGTGGTGAAGCGCCTCGAAGACGCCGAGTCGTGATCCGCCGGCTCATCCTCCGCCGCTTCAAGCGGTTCGACACCGTCGAGTTCGGGCTCCTGGGACACGTCGTCCTGGCGGGCCCGAACAACACCGGGAAGACCACGGTCCTGCAGGCCGTCGCCGCGTGGAGCCTGGCCCTCAACCGCTGGAAGCAGCTCAACGACTTTCACCGCCACTTCGGCGTCTATACGCGCGCCCCCATCGCCCGGCAGGCGTTCACCGCGGTTCCCCTGCGCGCGTTCGACCTCCTGTGGAACGAGCGACAGTATGCGGGCGCTCTCGAGATCGAGGTCCAGACCGACGCCTGGGCGGTTCCTATGGAGTTCATCGCCGACAGCAGCGAACAGATCTACGTTCGCCCCAAGCCTGTCGCACCGCCCCATACCGTCCGCGACGCCAACCTTCAAATCGTGTTCGTTCCGGCTATGACCGGTCTCAGCACCGACGAGCCGGTCTACCAGCGTCCCAAGATCGACCAGCTTTTGGGCCAGGCCAAGCCTGGAGACATTCTGCGCAACCTCCTCGTCGAGGCGAACGCCTCGGAGGCCGCCTGGCCGCGGCTCCAGGAATCGATTCGCCGGCTGTTCGGCGTCGAGCTATGGCCCCCGGACCCGACGGGGGCGCACATCCTGGCGGAATACAGCTCGTCGCCCCACGGTCCCCGTCTGGACATCGCTAGCGCCGGGAGTGGGTTCCAGCAGGTGCTCATGCTCCTCACGTTCCTCCACACGCGCCCCGCCTCCGTACTGCTGCTCGACGAGCCAGACGCGCACCTCCACGTCATCCTGCAGGACGCGATCTACGGCGAGCTGAGGAAGGTCGCCGCCGACCAGCGCTCTCAGCTCATCATCGCCACGCACTCGGAGGTTATCATCAATGCGGCCGAGCCTCGCGAGCTCTGCATCATGCTCGCCCAGCCACGGATGGTGGCGGATACGGAGGAGCGCGCCCGCCTCGTCGATTCCCTCGGGATTCTCTCGCACACCGACACGATGCTGGCGCTTGTCGCGCCCGGCGTGCTCTACCTTGAGAATTACACCGACCTCGACATCCTCCGGCAATGGGCTCGTATTCTCCGCCATCCCGCTCACGAGCTGCTGACGACGCGGCTTTTCTGGAAGCCTACGGTGGTCGAGCCGCGGCCAGGTGCCCCGGGGATTCAGGCAAAGGACCACTACGAGGCACTGCGGCTCGTCCGCGATGACCTTCCCGCCCTCGAATTGGTGGACGGAGATGCTCACGCCGGGATCCAGCCCACGCCAATCACGGGCGAGGGGTTGCAGCGCCTTCGCTGGCGGCGATACGAGATCGAGAGCTATCTCGTGCATCTGGAGGCGATTGCGCGGTTCGTGGAGCACATTGTCGGTGCCGACGCGGCCGCGGTTCACGTCGCCGACCTCAGGAAGCATTTCGAGGAGACCTATCCGCCCGCCGTGCTGCGAGACCCTCTCGGCGACCACGCCTTTCTGAACAGCACCAAAGCCCGGACGGACCTCCTCCCGCCGGCGCTTACGGCGGCCGGTCTGCCGGGCCTCCCCTACACCCGCTATCACGAGATCGCGGCCGTGATGCGGCCGGAGGAGATTCACCCGGAGGTGAGAGAGAAGCTCGACGGCATCGTGAGGGCATTTCAGCAGTGAGTGGCTTCGAGGTCCAGCAGCCGACCCTCTCCACTCCGTTCGACGAGCCCGCAGAGCACTGGCACATCGTCGAGGGCGAGGAGCCGCGTCGCGTTCCCGGCCGGCGGCCGGCGGTCTACTACTACCGCCCCCCCGGTCCGATCGACGAGTCCGAGACTGACGGGAGCGTCGGCACCACGATCGAGCTGAAGCTCGTCAACCTGATCCGGCGCCGCGTGAACGACTGGCGGGCAGCCGGACGGCCGGGCGTGACCCGCACCACGCTGGAGTTGCTGAGCTACTGGACCCGTGAGGGCCGGCTGCGCCGGCTGTTCTTCGCCCAGCTTGAGGCGGCCGAGACGATCGTCTTCCTCACAGAGGCTCGCCCGGACTTCCTCCAGGGCGTCACGATCCCGCTGGATGAACCGAGCGACGAGAGGAAGGCAGACGGTTACATCGCGTTCCGCCGCTTCGTCTGCAAGATGGCGACGGGCACCGGCAAGACGACCGTCATGGCGATGCTCGCCGCCTGGAGCATCCTGAACAAGGTCGCGAACCGCGCCGACGCCCGCTTCTCCGGCGTGGTGCTGGTCGTCTGTCCCAACGTCACCATCCGGCGGCGGCTGCGCGAGATCGACCCGCGCGAGGGCGAGGCGAGCCTATACCGGACGCGCGACCTCGTGCCGGCGCACCTTATGACCGATCTCATGAAGGGGCGGGTGCTGATCACCAACTGGCACGTCTTCGAGCCGCAGGCGGTGCAGGCAGGCGGCGTGAGCGCCCGGGTGGCCAGGGGCGGGGTGCCGGTCCGGACGCGGGAGACGATCACGATCGGGCCAAAGACGACCACGGCGCGCGGCCGACGCTACCTCACCCCCGAGGAGCTGGACCGGCAGATCGCGGCCGGGCTCCTCACGGTGCTCGACGAGGACCGGGACCGACAGGGGCACCTCCGCAAGGTCCAGGTCGAGTCGGTCAGGTACGTCGAGAGCGACACGTCTCTGGTCAACCGCGTGCTCGGGCGCGAGGTGGGGGGCAAACAGAACATCCTGGTGCTCAACGACGAGGCCCATCACGCCTATCGGATCAAGAAGGAGGAGCCCGACGAAGGCGAGGGAGACATCTTCGGCGAGACCGAGGACAGCGAGGACTTCTTCCGGGAGGCGACGGTCTGGATCGACGGCCTCGACCGCATCCACAAACTGCGGGGCATCAATGTCTGCGTCGATCTGTCGGCGACGCCCTACTTCCTCGGCCGGGTCGGGCAGGAGACCAACCGGATCTTTCCTTGGGTAGTCAGCGACTTCGGCCTCACCGACGCCATCGAGTCCGGTCTGGTGAAGATCCCGCAGCTCGCCGTGCGCGACACGACCGGGGCCGCGATTCCCGGCTACTTCAACATCTGGCGCTGGATCCTTCCGAAGCTGACGTCCGCCGAGCGCGGCGGCGCCAGGGGGAGCCCGAAGCCGGAAGCGATCCTCAAGTGGGCAAACACGCCGATCGCGATGCTCGGCGGCCTCTGGGAGGAGCTGCGGGCGGATTGGGAGCAGCGCCGCGACGAGCCCCGCCCACCGGTCTTCATCATCGTGTGCAAGACCACGGCGATTGCGAAGATCGTCTACGAATGGCTCGCCCC
>CAZDYT010000228.1:0-6458 GCA_964509395.1 uncultured bacterium | reverse complement strand
GGCCGCGTTGACGACCCGCATGCCGTCGTCTCTTGTGTCGACCACCGCGAACCCGCACCCCGAGCCCTCGCGGCCATGGGGGAGCGGCGGTGAGACCTTCACCCGGACGCCCCCGAACTCCGCCACACGGCCCTCCGCGGGCTCCAGGATACAGTGCGCTTCGAGGTCGCGCCAGAACGCGCCGGCCCGCGCCGCCTGGTGCGCGACCGTCGTCCGCCGTGGGTCCTTCGCCCAGACCCGGCGGCCCGCGTAGATTTCGGGCTCCGGACGGTAATGGTCACCGTGGTAGTGGCTCACCGTGATCAGCGTCGCGCGCCGCGCATAGCCCTCGATGCGGTCGAGCGCGCGCTTGAGCGCCTCCTCCTCCTCGGGCGCCGGCCCGAGGTTATATCGGCGGGGACTCAGCGTCGCCCCGGGGTCCAGGAGGAGACGCAGCGCGCCCGCCTCGACGTACGTGGCCATCGACCGCACGCCGAGCGAGTCGGCGGCGAGCGGCATCACCCGCATCGGGGACTCCCGGCGGGGGGCTCCGCCCCCCGCCGACGGCCCTTTGGGCAAAGCCGAACCGTTCGCTCTTCAGCGAACGGCACGGGCCTGCCTCCCCCCGGATGACGCGTCACCGTCGTGGCATCGAACGGCGACTCCCTCGTCTCTCGGCTTCACCGTTTGGGCTGTCCTCCCGTCTCGGGCGTGGCGCCAGTTGTCGACCGACTCCGGACCGCCCCGCCCTCTGGCTGGCGCTTGAGATCCTCGACGTGACCCCCGGTGATCCGGCAGAGATCCCGCGGAGTCACCCCAAAGACCGCGCGCGGCGTTCCCGCGGCCGCGATCAGCGTCTCATACTCCAAGAGATCCCGGTCGATGAAGACCCGGAGCACCCGCGCATGCCCGACCGGCGGCACCCCGCCGATGGAAAACCCGGTCGCCGCGCGCACGGTGTCGGCATCCGCCCGGCGGACCGGCTTGCCGGTCAGGGCCTCGAGCCGCCGCTCGTCGACCTGGTTCGCGCCCGACGCCAGCACGAGGATCGGCTCGGCGTCCGCGAGGAAGAGCAACGACTTCACGATCTGTCCGACGTCGACGCCGCACGCCGCCGCCGCCTGGGCGGCCGTGCGGGTACTCTCGGCCAGCTCCATGACCTCACCCCGGTGCCCCTGCGCCCGGAGCGCCTCCTGCACTTTCGCCACGGCCGGATGCATCACGCGGTGGGGAGCGCCGGGTCGGGTATCCACCGAAGGCGGGGGCGCCCGATGGGCGTCGGTGCGTCGACGCGGGGGCGCGCCGCCCGCCCGGACCAGCGGTAACGCGGGAGGTCGACCCGGCCCTGCGTCAGGCGCACGCCCTCGCGCATGAGGAGCAGACGCTGGCTGAGCATGCTGCTCGCATTCGCCCGCCGGCTGATGCCGCCCCGCGCGTTGACGACCCGGTGCCACGGGACGCCGGGCGGGCACCGCCGCATCGCCTGGCCCACGGCGCGCGCGGCCCGCGGGGCCCCCACGAGCGCCGCCACCTGCCCATAGGTCACGACGCGGCCCTCGGGGACCCGGCGCACGAGCGCGAAGACCGCCTCATCGAAGCCTCTCGCCCGCCGCCGCTTCATCGGAGTGCAACTGTGACCTCTGGGTGATCGGTCACGCGGACCGCGGCTACCGGGGGCGACCCGTGGCCGGGATTTCGCGGCCGAACTGAAGCTCGTAGAGCATCGCGTAAATTCCTCCCTGCCGCAACAGCTCGGCGTGGGACCCGTCCTCGCGCAGCCGTCCCCGATGGAGCACCAGCACACGGTCGGCTCGCTGAATGGTGGAGAAGCGGTGCGCGATGACCACGCTGGTCCGTCCCGAGAGGAGCCGATCCAGGGCGTCCTGCACGAGCAACTCGGTGTCGGGATCGACACTCGAGGTCGCCTCGTCCAACACGAGGACGGGGGGATTATATACCAGCGCCCGCGCGACCGCCAGGAGCTGGCGCTGTCCGTGCGAGAGATTGGCGCCGCGCTCGCGGATCCCCTCCTCGTACTGCCGGGGAAGCGATCGGATGAAGGCGTCGATGTGCGCTCGGCGCGCCGCTGCCTCGACCTCCGTCCGCGCGATGCCGGGGTCCCCCAACGTGATGTTCTCCGCCACCGTCCCCGTGAAGACCACGACGTCCTGCAGGACCAGCCCGACGTGGCGCCGGAGCGCCCCGAGGTCCCACTCGCGCACGTCGACGCCGTCCACCAGGATCGCACCACGCTGGACGTCGTACGTGCGCGTCAGGAGCCGCGCCAGCGTGCTCTTGCCCGCGCCGGTCGCGCCGACCACCGCCACCCGCTCGCCGTACGCGATGCGAAACGTGAGCCCGCACAGCACCCAATCGTCGCGCCGGTCGCCGGCCAGGGCCCGGGCGTCCATCGGCTCGTGCCGCCCGGATCCAGCCGTCCGGAGGTCCTCCGCCTCGGCGTAGGCAAACCACACATCGCGAAACTCGATCGCGGCGGGGGGACGATGCCCGTCGCGCGCGGGTCGATAGGCCTGCAGGGGTGCGGCGATCTCGACCGGCGTGTCGAGCAGGCCGAAGATCCGCTCTGCCGCCACCATCGCGGACTGCATCACCGTGTACTTCGCCGAGACGTCGCGGATCGGCAGGAAGAAGCGGTGCGTGTACTCCATGAACGCGACGAGGACGCCGAAGGTCAGCGCGCCCGCCAGGATCTCGCCCCCGCCCCACCAGATGAGGCTCGCGATCGCCACGGAGCCGATGACCTCGACGCCCGCGTAGAGCAGCGCGTCGTACCCCATCCGGCGAAAAACCGCCTGCCGGTGCTTTTCGTTCAGGCGCGCGAACTCCGTGGTGTGGGCCGCCTCGCGCCCGAAGAGCTGGACCACCGTCATCCCGATCAGGTTCTCCTGGAGGTAGGCGTTCACCCGCGCGATGCGGTTCCGGACCTCCCGGTAGGCGTCGCGGGCCCGCGTCCGGAAGTAGCCGGCGACGCCGAACAGGACCGGCACCGCGGCGAAGGCGACCAGCGCCAGGCGCCAGTCGAGCGCGAGCATGACGACGACGACCCCGCCCAGGGTGAGGACGTCGCCGAGGATGGCCACCACCCCGGACGTGAACAGCTCACCGATCGCCTCGACGTCGTTGAGGATGCGTGTCATGAGCCGGCCGACCGGCGTGCGGTCGAAGAACCGCGCCGGCAGCCGCTGGACGTGGCCGAAGAGCGCCTCGCGGAGGTCGTGGATCACGCGCTGCCCCGTCCAGGCCACGAGATAGCCCATCGCGTACCGCAACACGTACTGGACGAGGAGCGTCCCGACGAAGAGCGCGGCGACCCGGGACAGGCCCGGCCAGTCGCCGCGGACGATGTGGTCGTCGATCGCCACCTTCACGAGATAGGGCTGGACGAGATCGACGGCCGCCGCCACCGGGAACAGGAGGGCCGAGGCGCCGAGCGCCCCGCGGTAGGCGCGGGCGTACTGCCAGAGCCGCCTCATGAGCCGGCGGTCGTACGCGCGACCGAGGAGCTCCTCCTCCGCGCCGAGGCCGTGTCCGCCCCGACTCACGAGCGCACCTCGAGGGCCGCCTCGAGCTGCTGCCGTCGCCAGAGCCGCCCGTAGAGTCCGCCCCGCGCCACGAGCTCTGCGTGTGTCCCCCGCTCCACCATCCGGCCCCCCTCGAGCACCACCACCGAGTCCGCGAGCTGGGCCGCGCGAACCCGATGCGTGATGCCGAGCGTCGTCCGGCCCCGCCGCACCTCGCGGAGATGCCCCAGGATCTCCGCCTCCCGCTGGGCGTCCACGGACGCGAACGGGTCGTCGAGGATCAGGATCCGCGGGTCCCGGAGGAGCGCGCGGGCGACGGCCACCCGCTGCCGCTGCCCCCCCGAGAGGGTGAGCCCCCGCTCCCCCACCACGGTGGCCCAGCCCTCAGGGAAGCGCGCCACGTCCCCGGCCAGGCCCGCCACGCGTCCGGCCCACTCGAGCCGGCCGTCGCCGGCCGCGGGGTGACCCAGCGCGACGTTCTCGGCGAGCGGCCGCGAGAAGAGGAACGTCTCCTGCGGCACGTACCCGATCGCCCGCCGGAGCTCCGCGAGCAGGATGGTGTGGATCTCCCGTCCGTCGATGAACACGCCGTCCCGCGGCGGATCCCACAGCCGCGGGAGGAGCACGCCCAGGGTCGTCTTTCCCGCGCCCGTGGCCCCGACCACCGCGACCCACGCGCCGGCCGGGATCCGCAGGGAGACGTCCCGCAGCGCGGGCGCCCGCCCTTCGCCGTACGCGAAGGTGAGCCCGGTGAACTCGATCTCCCCGGCGATGGTCACGGGTCCGACGGCCTCGGGCCCGTCGGTGACACCGGGCTCCGCGTCCAGGATCTCGACCACGCGTCCCATGGCCGTCAAGCCCCGGCGGACGACCGCGAGGACCCAGCCGAGCGCCAGGATGGGCCACGTCAGGTAGGCGAGGTAATTCGAGAAGGCCACGAAGTCCCCGAGCGTGATCCGGCCGTCGACGACCGCCTTGCCGCCGAGCCAGAGGACGATCAGCGTGCCGATCCCCCCGATGACCCCCATGAGCGGCGAGCAGGCGCCCTGCGTGCGCGCCTGCCGCAGCGTGCGTCGGAGGTGCTCGGCGTTGAGCCGCCGGAACGCCTCGACCTCCCGCCCCTCCATGGTGTAGGCGCGGACCACGGCCACCCCCGTCAGATTCTCCTGGACCCTGGCGGACAGGCGGGAGAGCTGCTCCTGGACGGCCAGCGATTCCGCGTGAACGCGGCCGTTCCACCGCTTGGCCAGGACGATCAGCAGCGGCGACGGGCCGAGCGCGGCCAGCGTGAGCCAGGGGTCGATGCGGAGCATGGCGGCGAGCGTTCCCGCGAACACGAGGGCCGTGTTGACCAGCGAGAGAAAGCCGAACCCGATCAGCATCGCGACAGCCTGGAGGTCGTTGGTCGCGCGCGACATGAGGTCCCCCGTCCGCTGCGTCTGGTAGAACGCCGGCGGGAGGCCGACGAGGTGCCGGAACAGGTCGTCGCGGATGTCCGCTTCGACGCGCTGGCTCGCGCCGAGCAGCGTGAACCGGGAGGCCGCACGCGTCAGACCCTGCAGGACGGCCAGACCCACGATCAGCAGGGGTCCCAGGACGAGCGCGGTCCGGGCGACGTGCGCCGCTTCCCAGCTCGCAGCCCCGGACCCGACGGCCGCCCCGAGGGCCTCGATGGTTCGCTTGATGACCCAGGGAATCGCCAGGGCGCAGAGATTGGTGGCGAGGAGCAGCGCGAAGCCGCCCCCGTAGCGCACCCGGTACCGGTCGAGGTAGCGCGCGAGGACGCCGACGCTAGAAGACTTCAGGGGGCGCCTCCGGGCCACCCATCATGCCGTGCGCTTCCTGGCGCCGCGTCCCCGTACCCGACCCCGGGGGCGGCGCGACGGGGCGTCCCGTCGAGGGGACGGCGGCCCGTCAAGCGGCGCGCTCAGCCGCGAGGGCTGCGGGCCGCAGGGCCGCGTAGACGGCGAAGAGCGCGGGCGTCGGGATGCCGTGGCGAGCCCCGAGCCGAACGGCGTGACCCTGGAGCGCCTCGAGCTCGAGTCGGCGGCCGCGGGTGAGGTCGTGGTAGAGGGACGAGTAGGAGTCCGGCTTGAGGGCCTCGGCGGCGGCCACCCCGCGCTCGACGACGTCGTCGGCCAGCCCGACGCCTTCCGCCTCGGCGATCGCCGCCAGCTCTTCGAGGATCATCCGGTGCATCCGCCGGGACTCCGCGCACGCGCGAATCTCGCCGATCGGCCGGCGCGCGAGACAGGTCATGCCGGAGAGGGCACAGATCTGGAGGTACTTCTCCCAGAGCGCCCGTCGAACGTCCGTCGAGAGCTCGATCGGGAACCCCGCCTTCCGTCCCGCTTCCAGAAAGCGCGAGGCACGCGGACTCACGGTGCCGTCGAGCTCGCCGAAGATGATCTGGCCCCCCTGGGTGTGATGGATGACCCCCGGCGCATCGATGACCGCGAAGCCGTACACGAGGCCGCCGAGCACGCGCTCGGGCCCGAGCCGGCGCGCCAGCGTCTCCTCGTTGACCACGCCGTTCTGGAGCGTGAGGACCGCGGTGTCAGGCCCGAGGAAGGGCCGGAGGGCCTCCGCCGCGCCCTCGGTGTCGTAGGACTTCACGCAGAAGAGGACGAGGTCCACCGGCCCGATCAGCTCCGGCACCCGCCGGGGATCGTCCGTCGCCAGCGCCGTGACCGAAAAGTCGCCGGCCACGCTCCTGACGGTCAGGCCACGCCCCTGGATCGCCCGGAGGTGCTCCCCCCGGGCGACGAACGCGACCGCCTCGCCCGCTCGGGCCAGGCGCCCGCCGAAATACCCGCCCATCCCGCCGGCGCCCATGACCGCGATCCGCATCCGAGCCCCGCTCCGCGTGCCTCTGTCCCCCCGGGGGAGGCAGGCCCGATGCCTTCGCCGAACGGCGAAGGCCGCGGCTTTGCCGCG
>CAZDYT010000227.1:2198-6473 GCA_964509395.1 uncultured bacterium | reverse complement strand
AGCCGCGCCATGGACGCCACGGCCTCCGCCGGGCGACCCTCGCGTGGCCCCGCCGCTGGGCGCTCGCGGCCGCGCTCGGCCAGGAGCGCCATCCCCGCCAGCGTGGTCACGGCAGGCTCGGGGAACGGGTAGCAGGGGATCCCGCCCTCCTCGAGCGCCAGCACCCCGGCGGCCACGCGCGCGCCGCCCACGAAGGCGGCCGTGATCGGGATCGGCCAGCCGCGGGTCGCCCCGAGCACGGCCCGCGCGACGCCGAGCGCGTCGGTGGCCGCCTGCGCGGTCAGGATCACGAGCAGCGCGTCTCCGCACGGCCCCATCGCGTCGAGGGCGTTGCCGTAGCGCGCGGCGTCGGCGTCGCCCACGAGGTCCACCGGGTTTCGCGCGCTCGCGGTGGGCGGCAGGACGGCCCGCAGGCGCTGGCGGGCCGCGTCGTCCAGCGGTCTCACGGCGAGCCCCGCCTCGCGCGCCGCGTCCGTGGCGACGATGCCGAGCCCGCCGCCGTTGGTCACGACCAGGAGCCGGCGGCCCCGCGGCAAGGGCTGGCTCGCGAGCGCGCGCCAGGTCGAACAGCTCCTCCACGGCTCGCACCCGGACTGCGCCCGCCTGCCTGACGGCCGCGTCGAAGGCCTGATCCGAGCCGGCGAGCGCGCCCGTGTGCGAGGAGACCGCCCGCGCACCCTCGGCGGAGCGGCCCGCCTTGAGGACGACCACCGGCTTCATCGCCGTGGCAGCGCGCAGGGTCTCGAAGAACCGGCGCCCGTCCGCCACCCCCTCGATGTAGGCGACGATCACCCGCGTCTCCGGATCTCCGGCCACGGCGTCCAGCAGATCCGACTCGGTGAGGTCCACCTCGTTCCCCAGGCTCGCGAAGAGGGAGAAGCCGAGGCGCCGGTCGCGGGCCCAGTCCAGGATCGCCGTCGCGAGCGCCCCGGAGTGCGAGACGAACGCGATCCCGCCCGGGAGCGGCAGGCCCGGCGCGAAGGTCACGTTGAGCCGCCGGGACGGCCGGATCCACCCGAGGCAGTTCGGACCCAGGACGCGGAGAGGCTGGCCCCGCAGCCAGGCGCGGAGCTCCGCTTCGCGCGCCCGGCCTTCGGGGCCGGCCTCGCCGAATCCGGCGGAGATCACGACGGCTCCGCGGACGCCCTTGGCCACGCACTCCTTGAGCGCCGGCAGCACGGCCGGGGCGGGCACGGCGATCACCGCGAGGTCCACCGGTCCCTCCACGGCGAGGAGCGAGGGCACGGCGGCCACGCCCTGGACCGCCTCGGCCCGCGCGTTGACCGGCACGACGCGCCCCTCGAACCCTGCGGCGCGGAGGTTGGCGAGCACGCTCCCGCCGACCTTCGAGGGGTCCCGGGAAGCGCCGACGACGGCCACGCTCCGCGGATCGAAGAACGGCGCGAGGGCTCCGGCGGTCACCGGCGACCTCCTTCGGCGAGCGCGAGCAGCGCTTCGAGGGCATCGGACGTGGTGAAGATCCCGACGATGGCGTCACCGTCGCGCACGGGGAGGGCGCCGATCTTGCGCTCGAGCAGGAGCCGGGCCGCGACCAGCACCGGCGTCTCCGGCGGCACGGTGAGGGGCCCCTCCGTCATGATGCGGCGCACCGGCTCGGTCAGGCGCCCGGGACGCGCGGGGTCGCCGAGCAAGCGCGGGACATCACGGAGTGAGACGATGCCGGTGACGCGATCCCCGTCGATGACGAGGAGATGGCGGATCTCCG
This sequence comes from uncultured bacterium, assembly GCA_964509395.1. Taxonomy (GTDB): domain Bacteria; phylum Methylomirabilota; class Methylomirabilia; order Rokubacteriales; family DASRDR01; genus CAZDYT01. Next base: position 4,747 of record CAZDYT010000227.1, on the reverse strand, counting down.
CGGTGCGCATGTGGCCGAGTGCGGTCTCGATCGGGCACTCCTCCGGCACCGTGACCGGCTGCCGGGTCATCCAGTCCCGAACCGTCCCGCCCTGCATCGTCTCGTTCATCACGATGTTCTCGCCATCGGGTGCATGCTCTCCCGCATCGCCGCCGTCCCGGACTGCAAGAGGGGTGCCAGGGGTTCCGTTCGGCAATCCGCGCGGTTCGAACGCCAGGCCGGCCGGAATGGGGCGGCCCCGCCCCCCAATGGGGCGCCACCGCCTCACAGCGAGCGTCGGATCGCGATGCCTTCCCGCGCTCTTCCTCACTTTAGCCGCACGGGCACTCGATGCCGGCGGCGGCGCAGGAGGCGGGGTCGAGCATCGTCGCCATCGACCCCGGCTCGCCTGCTCGCGAACAATCCGGGGTTAGGGGGCCCCGGGGGAGGTGTGCAATACTGCTATGCGCCGAGCACGGAGGACGCCGCGCCGAGACGGGGGGGAGGTCATTGGGTCAGCGGGACCGCACATCCGCGTCTGAGAGAGTGAGCGGCCGGGCGCCGGCTCGTGGCGTCACGGGCCTTCTCCTGTTCCTGGGCCTGGGCTTCCCGGCGGGATGCGCCTCGAACGGAGCGGTCATGTCCGACGGAGCTCTGGTTTCGAGTTACGTGGCGGAGGCCAGGGCCGCCGTCGCCCGCACCGAGGCAGCCCCTGGGGGATCGTACCGGCCCGAGCTGGAAGAGGCGAAACAGCTCCTTCAGCGCGCGCGGACTGCCCTGGCCGCGAAAGAGTACGCGTATGCCCGGGAGCTGAGCCTCTGGGCGGTCGAGCGGACGAGGGCGGCCGAGCTGCGGGCTGAGCTGACTGCGGAGGTGGACCGGGCAAAGGCCATGGCGAAGGAGACCGCGACGGTCGCCCGTCAAGCCCTGGCCACGGCCAGCAGCGGGCAGGAGCGGCTCGCCGAGATGGAACAGATGAGGCGGGCGATGAAGGAGACCGCGACGGTTGCCCAACAGGCGCTCGATGCGGCGAACCGGGCGCACGGGCGTCTCACGGAAGCGGAGCAGCTGAGGGAGACGCTGAAGGAAGTCGCGGCCCTTGCTCAACGGGCTCTGGCCGCGGCTGACGGGGCCTCGGCGACGAGCCGGGACGTGCAGGAGCGCCTGGCCCAGGTCGAGGAGGAGGTCAAGCGACGGCCGGCCGAAGCCGTGGCACGAAGCGCCCCTCCGGTGGAGCCACCGGCGTCCGAACCTCCCGCGGCAAGCCCTCCGGCCAAGCCGGCCTTCATTCGGTACGTCGTCAAGGCCGGGGAGAGCCTCTGGCAGATTGCCGGCCGGCCCGACGTCTACGGCAATCCCCTGGCCTGGCCTCTCATTCACGAGGCGAACAAAGCGAGCCTCCGCAATGGGACGATCCGGGCCGGCCAGGTCCTGCTGATCCCCAGGGACGTTTCCCCCGCGGAGAGGGAAGCGGCGATTCAGAAGGCGATGACGCGCCCCAGGGCCGGGCGCAACTAGCGCCCATTCCAACTAATCGGAGCGAATCGGGAGACGACCGCAGGTGCGGGGCCAAGTAACGAGCATGGCTAGGACGCAGGGAGGAGGCGGCCCGAGGCGTATGCCGCATACGTTGAGGGCCGGCGACGACCGAGGACGACGCTAGGCGAAGTTCATTGGACCCGCACTAGCCCGAAGCCGAAAGTCGAACTAAAGCCATGGGGTTCGTGGCTCGGGTGCTCGTGAACGCGCTGGCGATCTTCTTCGCCGCCGCGGTGGTGCCGGGGATCGAGATCAGCGGCCCCCTCGCGGCGCTCTGGGCGGGCCTCGTCTTCGGGCTCATCAACGCCGTGGTCCGTCCCGTCCTCGTGATCCTGACCTTCCCGCTGACGCTCCTGACGCTCGGCCTCTTCCTCTTCGTCCTGAACGCCCTGTGCCTGTGGCTCACCTCGGCCATCGTCAAGGGGTTCGAGGTCCACGGCTTCTGGGCGGCCCTCTTCGGGGCCCTGCTCGTCGGCGTGGTGAGCTGGCTCCTGACGGCCTTCCTCAGCGACCGCGGGAAGGTCGTCGTGATCACGCGCCGCTGGTAACGGCGAACCCTTCCCCACCGGGGAAGGAGGCCAGCGATCCGCCCAGTCTCACCCCGCCCTGTCCCTTCCGGGGGGGGCGAGGGGGAGAGAAGGCTCAGAGCGCCGGCAGCGTCATGCGGTCCGGAGTCCACGGCGGGTCGAACGTGAGGCGCACCTCCACCCGCTCGACTCCCGGGATCGTGCCGACGGCCTGACGAACCCACTCGGGCATGACGTCGTGGATCGGGCACCCCGGCGTCGTGAGCGTCATCGTGACGGTGACGCGGCCACCCTCGACCTCGATCCCGTAGATCAGCCCCAGCTCGACGACCGAGAGGCCGAGCTCCGGGTCGAAGACGCTTCGCAGCGCCTCCGTGACCTGCTCGGGCGTCACCCTCATCGGCTCGACACGCTCGCGGACGTCGCCGCCGGACGCCGAGCCGCACCCGCGGTCAGATGGGAGAGGACGCGGGCGAGCGTCGCGCCGAAGGCGAAGGCGCCCAG
>CAZDYT010000227.1:0-2188 GCA_964509395.1 uncultured bacterium | reverse complement strand
CCAGCGGGCGGCCGGCCGGGGGGATCCATGGGGGGGCGCCCGCCGCGACGGCCGCGCCCAGGGCCGCGATCCCTCCGGTGAGGCCGGCGTAGGCCAGGCCCTCGGCCACCGGCCAAGAGAGCTGGGCGAGGGTCGGGACCGGAGCCCGTCCGGCGTGCGGCGCGTACACGTGGGTCCACACGAGGAACGGCACGATCTTCAGCAGCATGCCCACGATCGTCACCGAGACCCAGCCGCCGAGCGCCAGGACGGCGTAGGCCAACGCCGGCCGCGGCCCCGAGAGACGGTCCGTGGCCAAGCCGAGACCCAGGAGCGTCGCCGGCAGCAGGAAGGCCGTGCCGGTGAGGAGGAAGCGCAGCCCCCAGTCCAGGGCAGGGCGCTTGCGGCGCCGCGCCATGGTGGCGACCCCCGTAGCGTGCGCCCCGAGCGCCGCGGCCACCGCGAGCGCGCCGGGGAGCACGAGGCCCGGCGCGGCGAGCAAGCCCGCCACCAGCACCGGCACCCCGAGGCCGAGCCCGCCGAGCTGAGCCCACCCGAGGGCGGCGCCCGGCTCCGGGGCTAGCAGGAACATCGGATACACCCGCGCCGACACGCCCATGACCATCGGTGCGACCCACCCGAGGAGGGCCAGGTGGAAGTGAGCCTGCACGGCGGCGAGCGGATCAGCCGGCCAGGCCCCCGAGGCGCGGGCCGCCGCGAGGGCCAGGCCGAAGAGGAGCGTCCCGCCCAGGCCCCCGTGGGCGCCGGCGACGAGCCGCGCGGTGAAGCTCCACCGCGGGAGGCCGCGCAGCGTCAGGGTCACGTTCACGAGGTGGACCACGATGCCCACGCCGACCACCGCCGCGGCCCACACGAGGCCCGCCCGGTGGCCGATGTAGAAGTGCGCGACCATGCCCACGATGCCCGCGGCGAGGATCAGCAACTGCCAGCGGGCGAGGCGTTCGCTGAAGAGGGGCCGCGCCAGCACGATGGGGATCAGCTGGTAGCTCGCGCCCATGATCGTGAGCGTGATCCAGCCCAACGCCACCGTATGGGTCAGGGCCAGGAGCCGCGGGTGGTAGTAGTGGCCCGCCAGCTCGCCGGCGAGCCATGGCACGCCGAGGGACGCGAGGAGGAACGCCGCGGCGCCTGTCGCGAGGTAGCTCAGGGGGAGTGTGACCGATGGGCCTCGGCCGGGCCGCGGGCGCACCCCGGTCATGGGGCTCCGCCCTGGCGCCGGATCACGATGCGGACCAGCCCCGGCTCGGGCTCGTCGGTCTCGTGGACGAACCCGCGTTCGTCGAGCTGAGGGTAGAGGAACATCGGCCGCCGGTCGTGGAGGACTTCGAGGGTCTGGCCGGGCGCCAGCATCTCCAGCTGCTCCAGGACGCGCACCATGGGCTCCGGCGGCTCGAGCCCGCGGACGTCGAGGCGGATCGCGCTCTGACTGATCCCCTCTCCCGCTTGGGGGAGCGGGACAGGGTGAGGGGGTGCCTCGCGGTAGAACCACACGGCCCAGTCGGCGGGCCCGTGGCACTCGGTCCAGTGGGCGAAGCCGCGCCCGCCGAGGACGCGGTAGAGCGGGACCGGCTCGAACGGCGCGCGGAGGACGAGCACCTCGCCCTCGCGCAGCGATTTCACCGCCGCCATGATCCGGGCGAACGGCTCCTCGCCGCGGTGGATCTCGGGGCGGACGTCGAGGTGCACCTGCCGCGATTCGGGCAGGGCCGCGAGGGCGGCGGGCTTCGGCACATCCCGGCTCGCTGCCCCGGCGGCTGCGGCGGCGCGCTTCGTGATCTCGACGCGCCAGGTCTCGGGCCCTTCCTCCAGGTACCGCCACCCGAAGGCCCCCGGCCGCTCGGCCTGGAACTGGTAGAAGAGGGGCTTGGGGTCGTGGTCGTTGACGAGGACGAACGCCTGCCCGGGGGCGAGCGCGTCGAACGTCTCGAAGATCTTGGGGTGTCGGATCCGGGGCGGCATCTCCCGGACGTCGAGAATCGCCGGGGTCCCTCCGCCGCAGCCACATGCGTGCGCCATCGTGAGCTCCTCCTCGGCTCCCAGCCTAGCCCCGGCGCGCTGGCCGCCCCTATGACCCGCGTCATACGTGGTGAAAACGCGAACAAGCGCCGGCAGCGGTGTCCAGGCCCCGTGCCACGCGGCGGCGCGAGACCGAGTGTGGCCGGCCCTGGCCGGACGGCGTATCGTGATG
>CAZDYT010000226.1:0-6500 GCA_964509395.1 uncultured bacterium | reverse complement strand
ACGCCTCGGGCTGGTAGTAGTCGTAGTACGAGACGAAGTACTCGACGGCGTTCTCCGGGAAGAACGCCTTGAACTCGCCGAAGAGCTGGGCCGCCAGCGTCTTGTTGGGCGAGATCACCAGCGTCGGCCGCTGCACCTTCTCGATCACCGACGCCACCGTGAACGTCTTGCCCGAGCCGGTCACGCCTACCAGCACGACGTCCGGCCGCCCCTCCGTGGTCCAGCGCATCAGCTCCCGGACGGCCCGGGGCTGATCGCCCTGGGGGGCGTAGTCGGAGACCAGGCGAAACGGCGGCATGCGGGGCGACAGCGACGCCGGAGAGCCCGGCTCAGACGCGCTGGGCCGAGAACCGGGCAGCCCTATTGTTCGGCACGGCGCTCAGACGCCGGACGGAATCGCGGTCGGCACGGTCGTCAGGTACTTCCGCCAGGCGTCCAGGAACAGCGCGGCGTGCGGATGCCGCAGCAGGTGGATCGAGAACAGGAACTGCGGGTGGCTCGGCGAGCGCACGAGCCGCATCCCCGCCTCCTCCAGCGTCCGGTTCCCCTTCTGGAGGTTGCACCGGAGGCACGCCGCCACCACGTTGGTCCACGCCGTGTCCCCGCCCTTGGAGCGCGGCACGACGTGGTCCACGGTCAGCCGATCCCCGCGCCGCCCGCAGTACTGGCAGAGGTAGTGGTCACGCCGCAGGATGTTCTTCTTGTTGAACGCGACCCGTTCCGCGAAGGGCTTCCGGATGTAGATCGCGAGGCGGATGACCGACGGCAGCGGGAAGCTCCGGGACGGCGACCGGACGACCCGGGGGGAAGGTTCGACGCTCTCGGCCTTCCCCGAGAGGAGCAGCGTGATCGCGCGGCGGGCATTCGTGAAGTGGAGGGGCTCGAAACTGCCATTGAGGACCAATACGGCAACCTCGTCCATGCTGCCGAAAATGATACGGAATCGGTCCGGGGCCTGTCAACCAAGCCATCCGGCGATTCCGACGGTGCGGGGCGCCCGAACCCCTACTCCCGGACGCGCGGGTCGAGGGCGTCGCGGAGGCCGTCCCCGAGGAGGTTGAACCCGAGAACGACCAGCATGATGGCCAGCCCGGGCGTGGTGGCGACGTGGGGCGCCGTGATCATGTACGAGCGGGCATTGGAGAGCATCGCGCCCCATTCCGGCGCGGGGGGCTGGACGCCCAGCCCCAGGAACGAGAGCCCGGACGCCGTCAGGAGCACGGTCGCCATCCGGAGGCTCGCCTGGACGACGATCGGGGCAAGGGAGTTCGGCAGGAGGTAGCGCACCACGATGGCGAGATCCCCCTCCCCGAGCGCCCGCGCCGCCTCGACGAATTCCTTCTCCTTGAGCGAGAGGATCGAGGCCCGCACCACGCGGGCGAACTGGGGCATGAGGAAAATACCGGTCGCCACGATCACGTTGCCGAGACCCGTCCCGAGCGCGGCGATGATCGCCAGCGCCAGGAAGATCCCGGGGAACGCCATGAGAATGTCCATCAGCCGCATGATCAGCTGATCGGGCCAGCGGCCCCGGTAGCCGGCGATGAGCCCCAGCACCGCGCCGGCGACGAGGGCGAGGCCGACCGCGGCCACCTGGATCTCGAGCGAGATCCGGGCCCCGTGGATCACGCGCGACAGAAGGTCCCGGCCGAGCTCGTCCGTCCCGAGCCAGTGGGCCGCGCTCGGCGGCTCGAGGCGCTCGGCGAGCCGGCCCCGCAGAGGCTCGTACGGCGCCAGCAGCGGCGCGAAGACGGCGACCGTCACGAAGGCGACCACGATCAGCCCGCCGGCCACGGCGGCCCGCGTGCGCAGGAGGCGCCGGAGCGCGTCGATCCAGAAGCTTGAGCCTCGCGGCGCCTCGACGAGCGTGAGGTCAGTCGTAGCGGATCCGGGGGTCGAAGAACGCATAGGCGATGTCGGTGAGCAGGTTTACCAGGACGAAGGTCGTCGCGACCACCAGGATCGCCCCCTGTACCACGGGATAGTCCCGGGCGAAGATGCCTTCCACGATGAGACGGCCGGCGCCGGGGAGCGAGAACACCGTCTCGGTCAGCACCGCGCCGCCGAGGTTGTAGCCGAACTCGAGACCGAAGACCGTCAAGATGGGAATCATCGCGTTCTTCAGGGCGTGCCGGTAGATCACCAGACGCTCCCGGACCCCCTTGGCCCGCGCCGTCCGGATGTAGTCCTGCCGGAGCACCTCCAGCATCGAGGCCCGCGTCATTCGCGCGATCACGGCGGCGGAGGCCGCCCCGAGGACGATGGCGGGCAAGACGAGGTGGGCGGCGGTGCCACTCCCGCCCGCGGGAAACCAGTGGAGCTTGACGGCGAAGACCAGGATCATCAGAAGCCCGAGCCAGAAGATCGGCAGGGAGATGCCGACCAGAGCCCCGAGGAGCGCGGCCATGTCGAGGGCGGAGTTGCGGCGCGCCGCGGCCACGACACCCGCGACCACGCCGAGGGCGCCGGAAACCAGGATGGCGAGGAGCGCGAGCTTCAGGGTGAACGGGAACCGCTGAACGATCAACGTCGCCACGGGCTGGCGCGACTGGATCGAGATGCCGAGGTTCCCCCGGAGCGCGTTCCGCAGATACACGAGGTACTGGAGCGGGAGTGGCCGATCCAGCCCGTACTCGTGGCGGATGCGGACGAGCACCTCCTCGGTCGCCTCCTCGCCCGCCAGGATCAGCGCGGGATCGCCGGGAACGAGCTGGAGGAGGCCGAACGAGGCGAGGCTCACCCCCAGCAGCACCGGGAGGAGCAGCAGGAGCCGCCGCGCGACGTAGACGCCCACCGGGAAAGTTCCGCCACGCGCCCGCTTCGCGGGTCCCCGCTCACCCGATTCCGCCTTTCCGCAGTTCCCACACCGCGGAAGGCGCGTACCGGGATCCCGCTCCGCCCGGGCACCCGGGGGCGGCGCCCGGCGCCACCCCCGGCGGTTACGCCGTCGCTACTTCTCCTTCCAGCTCTTCTCGGTGAAGTACGTCAGCTCCAGGGGGAGATTCACGGCACCGTGGACCTTCTTCGACGCCGCGACGATCATGTTCGGCGAGATGAGGAAGACGTGCGACGCCTCCTTGATCACGATCTGCTGGACCTCGCGGAGCGCCGCGAGGCGCGCCTGATCGCTGGTCGCCACCCCGGCCTTGTCGATCGCATCGTCGAGGGCCCTGGAGGCGAAGAACCCGCGGTTGTCACCCTTGGGCGCCTGCTGCGACGAGTGCACGAGCGGGTACGTCCCCCAGTGCGCCTCCCCGGTGGACGGGGACCAGCCGAGGAGGAAGATCTCACGGTCGGTCTGCTCCGGCGGGGTCTTCGTCGCCGACAGGTACGCGCCCCACTCCATCGTCGAGAGCGCGGCCTCGATGCCCGCCGCCGCCAGGTCCTGCTGGACGGCCTGCGCCAGCTCGTAGTCCTTCACGTACCGCCCCTTCGGGGACCAGAGCTTCACCTTGAGGCCCGGGTGCCCCGCCTGCGCCAGGAGCTCTTTGGCCTTCTTCGGGTCGTACCCGTACCCCGGGAGCTTGACGTAGCCGTTCTGGAGCGGCGCGACGATGCCGGGGATGACCTGGGCGTTATCCTGGTAGAGAGCCTTGACGATCGCCTCCTTGTTCACGGCGTAGTTCAGGGCCTGGCGCACGCGAAGGTCGTCAAACGGCTTCTTCTTGACGTTGATCGTGATGAAGAGCGCCCGGGCGGTCGGGATGGACTCGACCGTGAGTCGGGCGTCCCTCCGGAGCCGCGGGATGTCCTCCGGCGGGACGTTCACGATGAGGTCGGCGTCGCCGGCCTCCAGCATGAGCACCCGCGCCGAATCCTCGCGGACCGTTTTCACGACCACGCGGTCCAGGTTGGGGTGGCCGCCCCAGTAGCCGTCGTTCCGCTCGAGCACGACCCGATCGCCCTTGACCCACTCGACGAACTTGAACGGCCCGGTCCCCACGGGGTGCAGCGTCAGGTCCTTCCCCCACTTCTGATGGGCCGCCGGAGAGACGATCCCGCCGGCCGAGTGGGCGATCCGGAAGAGGAATGCCGCGAAGGGCTGCTTGAGCGTGACCCGCACCGTGGCGTCGTCCACCACCTCCGCCCCCTGGAGGAACGGGGTGTAGAGGGTCGCCTTGAACGGCTTCTCGTCGCTGAGGACGCGGTCGACGAAGTACTTGACCGCCTTGGCGTCGAAGGGGGTCCCGTCGTGAAACTTCGCCCCCTTGCGGAGCTTGAACGTCCAGGTGAGCCCGTCGGCGGACTGCGTCCAGGACTCCGCGAGCGCCGGCTCGAGCTGCATATTGGTGTTGAACCGGACGAGGTTCTCGTACATCATCCGGTTCACCTGTTCGCCCGGATTCGACTGCGTGTTCTGCGGATCCAGGCTGTCCGGATCGGCGCCGGCGGCGAACGTGAGCGTCCCGCCCCGTACGGCCTGCTGGGCGGCCGCCGGCCATGCAAGCTGGAGCGCCGCGGCGCCGATCAGCGCCAGACTGAGCCAGAGACCGAGCATCCGTTGCATATGCCGCTCCTTCCCTCTAGAGGTGTTCGTTGCGCACGAGAGGCGTTTCTTTCGAGAAGCCGCACGCCCGCCGCTTCGAGCAGGGGGAGATGCCCCGACTCTCCGAGGTGCTGAAGCACGGCGCGGGTCGTCGCCGTTGAGCCACGCCTGCTCCTCGCGCGTGAGAGGCATCGCCCGAACCCGTCAGCCCCGCGCGACGTGCTTGAGGAGGAAGAGGAGGTTCGCCGGGCGTTCCGCCAGCCGGCGCACGAAGTACCCATACCAGTCCTCGCCGAACGGCACCAGGACGCGGAGCCGGACGCCGCCGGCCCGGAGCGTCGCATGGAGGTTCGGCCGGATCCCGTACAGCATCTGGAACTCGAGGCGGTCGGGCGTGACGCCGAGCTCCCGCGTCTTGTCGAGGAGCACCCGGATCAGCCGCTCGTCGTGGGTGGCGAAGCCCGGGTACACCTGCGCGCGGTGCGCGGACGGGGAGAGCAGGAGTCCGGCGAGCCGGGCGTAGTTCCGGTCCACGTCGGCCTTCCGCGGGAACGCGAGGTGCGGCGGCTCCCGGTAGGCGCCCTTGCAGAGCCGGACCCGGAGCGGGTGCCCGGGCGCCGCGATCAGCGTCTTGACGTCGGCCTCCGTCCGATGGAGGTAGGCCTGCACCACGCAGGCCACGTTCGCCCAGCGGCGGCGCACCCGGCGGTAGAAGGCGAGCGTCCGGTCCGTGTAGGCGCTCCCCTCCATGTCGAACCAGATCCACGTGCCCGCGGCGCGGTCCAGCACGTGCTCGACGTTCTCCAGGGCGATCTCCTCGCCGAGGTCGAGCCCGAGATGCGTGAGCTTCAAGGACGGCGTCGTGCGCAACCTCCGGCGGTGGATCTCGTCGAGGAGCGTGCAGTAGGTGTCGGCGGCGGCCCGCGCCGCCTTGGTCGTCGTCACGTTCTCCCCGAGGTACGTCACCGCAGAGTGCAAGCCGTCCGCCTCGAGGCGTGCCAGCACGGCGAGGGCATCCTCCACGTGCTCGCCGGCGACGAACCGCCGCACGAGACCCCGCGAGGCGGGCAGGCGCTCGAGCGCGCGGCCAAGCGAGGGCTTCGTGGCGAGCTGGAGAAGCAGGCTCCGGAGCACGAATTCTCCTCTCGGGGCTTCGGGAGGCCGACGGCTGTCGCTAGTCTAGCAGACCGCCGCTCCCGCCCGCAAACGCGCGCCGCCGCTCGGCGGCCTCAGGAGCTCCGGACCTCCGGTCAGGACAGGCCGGGCGCCCAGCCGACCGCGTCGAGGAGAATACCCTCACGAAGTCCGGCGTCCGAGACCATCAGCGCATCGAGGCCGAGGCCGGCGAGGACGCCGAGGGCCACCGCGATCCCCGGGATGACGAGGTCGGCCCGGCCCGGCTCGAGGCACGGCAGGCGCGCGCGCTCGGCCACGTAGAGCGCGCCGAGGCGGTAGAGGAGGGCTTCGATCGCCTCGGCGGTGAGCCGGTGGCCCTGCACCCGGGCCGGATCATAGGCGGTCAGACCCAGGTCGAGGGCCGCGAGCGTCGTCATGGTCCCCGCGGTTCCGACGAGGAGCCGCGGCGCCAGCGGGCGAATCTCGGGCCACGCCTCCGCCACGAGGCGGTCGGCGACGTACGCGGCGCAGGCGGAGTACTCCGCCCAGTCGACCGGGTCGGCGTGGAGGAAGCGCTCCACGAGCGGCACCACGCCGAGGCTCAGGCTCACCGCGCTCACGTAGCGCGCCCCGCGCGCCACGATGAGCTCCGTGCTCCCGCCGCCGACATCCAGAACGCAATAGGGCTCGGCGCCGGGCGGGAGCCCCGAGGCGACGCCCAACAACGTGAGCCGCGCCTCCTCGTCCCCGCTCGCCACCCGGACCTCGAGGTAGGACTCCGCCTCGAGTCGCCCCACGAACTCGTCGCGGTTCCCGGCCTCGCGGACCGCCGCTGTGGCGACGAGCAGCACGCGCTCGGCCCCGAGCGCCCGCGCGCGATCCCGGTACGCCCGCACCG
>CAZDYT010000225.1:0-6524 GCA_964509395.1 uncultured bacterium | reverse complement strand
GGCGTCCGCCGACCGCCCCCATCACCCCAGGGGAAAAGTGGGAGTGGGCAAGGGGGGACGGCCGATTGACACTCTCCGGCCAGGGGCGTATGGTAAGGCAACTCGAATCCTCAGAGACCCGAACTAGAGCGGCGCCAGGCGCGATGGCAGAGGGGGGCGGGCATGTTTGGTCTAGGCTACCAGGAGTTGATGATCATCCTGATCATCGTCCTGCTCCTGTTCGGGGCGCAGAAGCTCCCCGAGCTGGCGCGGGGGCTCGGCAAGAGCGTGTCGGAGTTCAAGAAGGCCCAGAGCGAAGAGGAGTCCGCCAAGGCTGAAAAGACGGAGGAGAAGAAGGGCGCCTGACCCGCCCGCTGTCCTCGTCCGTCCGACCTCTCCCCTACTCACCTGTCGTTCCTCCGTCCGCTGCCGCGTGGCGATCAGGCCGGCTGCGCGCGTGCTATAGTCGAGCCCACAGCTCAACTGGCGTCCCATGCCCCGGACCGACCTCGCGCTCGCGCTCCTCCTGGCCGGCGTCACGGCGCTGAGCCGCCTCCCGTTTCGGGCCCACCTCCTGCCGAGCTGGGATGCCGTCCAGTTCGCGCTCGCGCTTCACGAGTACGATATCGTCAAACACCAGCCGCACCCGCCGGGGTACATCCTCTACGTGGCGCTCGCCCGCCTGATCGAGGGTGTGACGGGAGATGCGGTGGAGGCCCTGACGTGGCTCGCGCTCGGGGCGAGCGCGGTCGCGGTCTTCGTCCTCTACCGGCTGGCATGGACGCTCTACGGTCGCGCGACCGCTCTGGTGGCGGGCGTAGGGCTCGCAGCGAGTCCGCTCTTCTGGTACTACGGCGTCGTCGGGCTCTCATACGCCACCGAAGCGGCTCTCGCGACCGTGGTCGCGGCGCTGATCTGGTCGATGCGCTCGGGCCAGAGGCGCTTCGTCGTCTGGTCGGCCCTGGCGCTCGGCCTGGCCGGCGGCGTTCGCCAGTCGGTCTTCGTCCTCTTGTTGCCGCTGTGGCTCGTGACGGCGTGGCTCGGCCTGCGCCGCTGGCGCCCGGTGGTGGACGGCCTCGCGGTCCTCGGACTCGTCACTGCGGCGTGGTTCGTCCCGATGGTGTGGCTGACAGGCGGCTTCGCCCGCTACCTCGGGACGGCGCTCGAGCTGTTCGACTCGACGGTGCGCCCGACCACGATCCTGGGCGCCCCGGGCGCGTGGCGCGTCAACGCGATCGGGCTCGCGGAGGCGCTCGTCCTCGGGGTCGGCGTCCTGCTGCCGGTGCTCGTCGGGATCCTCGCGCGGCGGGTGAGCCGGCCCAGCCGGTGGGACGGCCGGACGTGGTTCCTGGCGGCCTGGATCCTGCCACCCCTCTCCGTCTACCTGCTGGTGCACTTCGGCCAGCCCGGCTATCTCCTCACCATCCTCCCGGCGCTCTACATCCTGCTGGCCTGCGGGCTCGTGGAGGCCGCCGGGCGCGCCCGCGCGCCCGTACGGCGCTGGGGCGCCGAGGGCGCGGGGGCGGCGGTCGTCCTGGTCCACGGGGCGTTCTTCACGAGTGCCGGCCCCGTCGACGTGCCGGGGCTGTTGGCCGCCGATCCGGCGGCCCAGGGGTGGGCGCCGGCCCTCCAGGCGCGGTACCGCTTCCGGCTCTGGCCCTACACGGCGCGGGGCCTTTGGGAGCAGGAGGGGGTCATCCGCGCCTACATCGAGGGGGTGCGGCGCGAGTTCGACCCGAGCCAGACCGTCCTCGTGACCGAGCTGGGCAACCCGCGCTCCTACCCGTGGTTCCGCCACGTCAACTACTACCTGCCCGAGTTCCCCGTCCTTCACCTGCGCCTCGGCGGGTTCTCGCGCGGCTATCTCTCCTCGCAGCACGACGGCTCACTGGCCGGGCTTGGCGGGGCCGAGATCTTCCTCCCCGCGAGCACCCGCCGGCTGGTCTGGGTGGTGGATTACTGGAACCCCACGGTGCCGCGTCCGCCCGGGCTCCGCGAGCGCCCGCTCTCGTACGGGCGCTGGCTCTACGTCCTGGACGTCGACCGCCGGCTCGTGGAGCACGGCGGGTACCGGCTGACGCCGCTCACCGCCGTGGCCCGCCTCCGCTAGCCTCGCGCCATGCCGCGCGCCCCGGGTCGTCCAGAGCCGGCCGGGAGACTCGACGACCTCGCCGTGGTGTCGGCGGCGGCCGGCGTCGTCGTCCTCTTCGTCGCCGTGGAGTTCCAGATCGCGGGCGGGACCGGGCTCCCCCTCGACGACAGCTGGATTCACCTCCGCTTCGCGGAGAACCTCGCCGCGGGCCGGGGCTTCGCCATCAACCCGGGCGAACCCGTCGCGGGTTCGACGGCGCCCCTCTGGACGCTCCTCCTGGCCTTCGCCATCGCGCTGGGGCTGCCGGCTCTCGTGGCCGCCAAGGTGCTGGGGCTCGGCTCATACGCGATGACGGGCCTCCTCACGCGGCGGCTCGCGCTCGCGGCCGGCCTTTCGCGCGGGCTCGCGCTCGCGGCCGGCGTCGGCGTCGTCGGGCTCGGTCGGCTCGGCTGGGGCGCGCTGTCCGGGATGGAGGTGTGCCTCGCCGCCGCCCTGGTGGCGGGCGGGGCGCTCCTGGTGGTCCGCGAGCGCGCGCTCGCCGGCGCGGCCGTCCTGGGCCTGGCGGCGCTCGCGCGTCCGGAGGCCGGGTTGCTGCTTCTCCTGCACGTCGCGGGCGCCCGGCGCCTTCGCCTGGCCCTGGCGCGCGTCAGCGTCGGCGCGGCTGTCTGGATGCCGGCCCTGGCCTTCAATCTCGCGACGGTGGGGCGACTGGTGCCCGGCCCCGCGGTGGCCAAGGTCGAGGGCGGGCTTCTGGGATACCTGGTCGGCGTCCCGGAGTCGTGGAGCACGGCGGGGCATCGGGCCGCCCAGTACACGACGGAGTGGGTTCGGCTGGTCCTCAGCGACCACGTGGCGCTCCCGGTCCTCATCCTCGGCGGGCTGGTCGCCTTGCGTCGGGGCCCCCTCCGCTGGCTCGGGTGGGCCCTCGTCCTCCACCCGGTTGCCATGGCCCTCGTCGCGCCCTACCGGGGGCCCGCCTTCCAGACCGGCCGGTACTCCACGCACCTGGTCCCGCTCGCGGTCGTCGTCGGCGTGGCCGGCCTCGGCGCACTGCTCGCGGTCGTGCCGCGCGGGCTCGGCCTCCGGGCGGGAGCGATGGCGGCGGCCGCGCTGACGCTGGCGCCTCCACTCGGACCGGCGAGCCAGGCCTATGCCTGGGGCGTCCAGAACATCAACGCGATGCAGGTCCGGCTCGGCCGTTGGGCCGCGCGGGAGACGCCGCCCGGCGCGCTCCTGGCCGTCAACGACGTCGGCGCCATCGCGTACTTCGGCGACCGGCCGCTCATCGACCTCATGGGGCTCGTGACGCCCGACATCGTGTCCCCGCGCTGGCGCGGGGAGGCGGGTCTCCTCGGCTACCTCGAGCGCGCCTGCCCCGACTACCTGGTGATCTTCCCGGCGTGGTTCCCCGGGCTCGCGGCGCGGACGGACCTGTTCCGGCCGATCGAGCGCGTCCGGCTCGACCACAATCTTGTCTCGGGTGCAGAGGAGATGGTCGTCTACGAGACCGTGTGGAATCGGTGGGCGCGGCCCCGAGCCCCGTGTCTCGGCGGGCCCGTGTCGGCCCTCCGGCCTTGACAAGGCGCCCGCACGTGGTTCACTGTCCGTGCGCGGCAGGAGCTCACGCGACCCCGCGACAAGGCACCCGGTCGCGCTCGAGGGAGGCCCCGTGCGATCCAGCCCGACGCGCCTGATGATTCCCCTGCTCCTGGCCCTGCTGGCGGGCTGCGGCGGCGGGAAGTCGTCCTCGCCCACAGCGGCGAGCAGTGACGCCGTTGTCGTGGAGTCAGAAACTCTCGTTCCGGTCTCGGCCCAGATCTGCCATGTCCGGGGGACCGTGGTGAACACGACGGACACGGCGATCGATGTGAGCATGCGCTGGCAGGCCTTCGACGCGGCCGACAAGGGCATCGGGACGACCAGGCTCCAGCTAAGCGCGGTCCCGCCCGGCGGGCGTCGGGATTTCGAGACGTCGGGCTTTGCCAGCAACAGTCGGGGCCTGATCGGCTGCTCGGCGATCGCCCGGTTCGAGCGGATCGCAACGGTGGTCACCGTGCGCCGGTAAACCCGGGAGGCGTTCCTTGACATAAGTGAGCATGGGTGTTAGGCTTTTCACCGCTGCGCGCCGGTACGAGCCGGCGCGCATCGTTTCAAGAGCGCCTCGTGGACTACAGGGCGACGCTCAACTTGCCGCGCACCGACTTCCCGATGCGGGCCAACCTGCCCCAGCGGGAGCCGGAATTCCTGCGCCGCTGGGAGGCCGCCGACCTCTATCGGCGGCTGCGGGAGCGCGGCGCCGGGCGCCCTCTCTTCATCCTCCATGACGGCCCGCCATATGCCAACGGGCACATCCACATGGGGACGGCGCTCAACAAGGTGCTGAAGGATCTCGTGGTCAAGTCGAAGACCATGCTCGGGTTCAACGCCGTCTACGTCCCCGGCTGGGACTGTCACGGGCTCCCCATCGAGCACCAGGTGGACAAGGAGCTCGGCCTCGACAAGGTCGGCACCGACGTCCGCCGGGCCATGGACCCCGTCGAGAAGCGGCGCCGCTGTCGCGCGTACGCCCTCCGCTTCATCGACATCCAGCGGGAGGAGTTCCGCCGGCTCGGCGTCTTCGGCGACTGGGCGCACCCCTACCGGACGATGGCTCCGGCCTATCAGGCGACGATCGTCCGGGAGTTCGGCCGATTCGTGGGGAAGGGGATCGTCTACAAGGGGCTCAAGCCCGTCCACTGGTGCATGCACTGCAAGACCGCCCTCGCCCAGGCGGAGGTCGAGTACGAGGAGCAGCAAACCCCGTCGGTGTACGTCAAGTTCCCGCTGGTGGCCCCGCATCCGGATCTGCCGGAGGCCCCGAAGCAGTCGCTCGTCATCTGGACGACCACGCCGTGGACGCTTCCCGCGAACCTCGCGGTCGCCGTGCAACCGAGCGAGGACTACGTCGGCCTCGACCTGGGCGGCGAGACGCTGATCGTCGCCGCGAACCTCGCCGACCAGTTCGTCAAGACCGCGAAGCTCCGGAACGCCCGGCGGATTCGGGTCCTCGAGGGGTGGAGCCTCGAGGGCCTCGAGTACGGCCACCCGTGGATCGCGCGGACGGGTCGCGTCGCGGCCGCCTCGTTCGTCGCCATGGATGTGGGCACGGGCCTCGTCCACGTCGCGCCCGGCCACGGCGAGGAAGACTACGAGCTGGGCCGGAGCCTCGGGCTCCCCATCTACAACCCCGTGGACGACGACGGTCGCTTCGTCCCCGAGGTCGAGCACTTCGCCGGCCTGACGGTCTGGGAGGCGAACCCGAAGATCACCGAGCACCTGCGGCGGCTCGGGGCGCTGGTCGCGGAGGTGCCCTTGACCCATACCTATCCACACTGCTGGCGCTGCAAGAACCCGACGCTCTTCCGCGCGACCGAGCAGTGGTTCATCTCGATCGACCAGGACGGCCTGCGCCAGCGCGCGCTGGGCGCGATCCGGACGGTCGTGTGGATCCCGCCGTGGGGAGAGGAACGCATCACCAACATGATCGCCCACCGGCCCGACTGGACGATCTCGCGTCAGCGGATCTGGGGCGTGCCCATCGTCGCCTTCTACTGCGTCGGGTGCGGCCACATCCTCCTCGAGGAGCGGATCGTCGCGCACGTCGCGGAGTTCATGCGCACCGGCGAGGGCGCGGACGAGTGGTATCTCCGGGAGGCTGCGGCCCTCCTGCCGCCCGGGACCGTGTGCCCGAAGTGCGGAGCGGGCGCGTTCCGGAAGGAAGCGGATATCCTCGACGTCTGGTTCGACTCGGGGTGCAGCCACGCGGCCGTCCTCGAGACGGACCCCGCCCTGCGCTGGCCCGCGGACATGTACCTCGAGGGGTCGGATCAGCACCGCGGGTGGTTTCACTCCTCGCTCCTCGAAGCGGTCGGCACCCGGGACACGCCACCGTACCGGTCGGTGCTGACGCACGGCTTCGTCGTGGACGGCGAGGGGCGCAAGATGTCGAAGTCCCTCGGGAACGTCGTGGCCCCGGACGACGTCATCTCGCGCTACGGGGCCGAGGTGCTGCGCCTCTGGGCGGCCTCCGAGGACTACACGGAGGACATCCGGCTGTCGGAGGAGATCCTCACGCAGCTCGCCGAAGCGTATCGGCGGATCCGCAACACGTGCCGGTTCCTCCTCGGAAACCTCGCCGACTTCGACCCGGCGCGCGACGCGGTCGCGGACCAGGATCTCCCGGAGCTCGATGGCTGGGCCCTCCTCCGGCTGAATCGCACGGTCGAGCGCGTGCGGAAGGCCTACGAGAACTACCAGTTCCACCTGGCGTTCCAGGCGCTCCACAACTTCTGCGCGGTCGACCTCTCGGCGCTCTACCTCGACATCCTGAAGGACCGCCTCTACACCTCGCGGGCCGACGCGCCCGAGCGGCGGGCGGCGCAGACGGCCTGCCAGCGCGTGCTCGACGCGCTCG
>CAZDYT010000224.1:0-6526 GCA_964509395.1 uncultured bacterium | reverse complement strand
TGGCCAAGCGGCAGGCCATCACGAATCCGGAGAACACGGTCTTCTCCATCAAGCGCTTCATGGGCCGGCGCTACGAAGAAGTTCTGCACGAGATCAAGCTCGCCCCGTACAAGGTCGTCAAGGCCGCCAACGCCGACGCCCGCGTGGACATCCGGGGGAAGATCTACTCGCCGCCGGAGATCTCGGCCCTGGTTCTCCGGAAGCTCAAGGAGGCCGCTGAAGCCTACATGGGCGAGAAGGTGACCAAGGCCGTCATCACGGTGCCGGCGTACTTCAACGACAGCCAGCGGCAGGCCACGAAGGATGCCGGGACCATCGCCGGGCTGGAGGTGCTCCGGATCATCAACGAGCCGACCGCGGCATCCCTGGCCTACGGTCTAGACAAGAAGAAGAAGGATGAGGTCATCGCCGTCTACGACCTGGGCGGCGGGACGTTCGACATCTCCATTCTGGAGATCGGCGAGGGCGTGTTCGAGGTCAAGGCCACGAACGGCGACACCCACCTCGGCGGCGACGACTTCGACCAGGGAATCATCGACTGGATCTCGGACGAGTTCCGCAAGGAGCACGGCATCGACCTGCGGAAGGACCGGATGGCGCTCCAGCGCCTCAAGGAGGCCGCGGAGAAGGCCAAGTGCGAGCTCTCGACGACGCTGCAGACCGAGATCAACCTGCCGTTCATCACGGCGGACGCAAGTGGGCCCAAGCATCTCGTCATGACGCTCACGCGCGCCAAGCTCGAGTCGCTCGTCGCTGACCTCATCGAGCGCACCATCGAGCCATGCCGCCAGGCCATGAAAGACGCCGGCGTCACGCCGAAGCAGATCAACGAGGTCATCCTCGTGGGCGGCCAGACGCGGATGCCGAAGGTGCAGGAACTCGTCCGCGAGCTGTTCGGGAAGGAGCCCCACAAGGGCGTCAACCCGGATGAGGTCGTGGCGGTGGGCGCCGCCATTCAGGCGGCCGTGTTGGCGGGTGAGGTCAAAGACGTCGTGCTGCTCGATGTGACCCCGCTGTCGCTCGGCATCGAGACCCTTGGCAGCGTCATGACGGTTTTGATCCCGCGGAATACGACGATTCCAACCCGCAAGTCGGAGATCTTCACGACCGCTGCGGACAATCAGACCTCGGTGGAAGTCCACGTGCTGCAGGGCGAGCGACCGATGGCGCGGGACAACCGGACCCTCGGGAAGTTCCATCTCGTGGGGATTCCCCCGGCGCCGCGGGGCGTCCCGCAGATCGAGGTCACCTTCGACATCGACGTCAATGGGATCCTCAACGTGTCGGCCAAGGACACGGCCACGGGGAAGCAGCAGGCGATCACCATCACCGCCTCCTCAGGTCTCACGAAGGACGAGGTCGGGCGGATGGTGCACGAGGCCGAGGCCCATGCGGAGGAGGACAAAGGGCGTCGGCAGGAGATCGAGATCAAGAACCAGGCGGACTCGCTCGTCTACACGACCGAGCGCACGCTCCGCGAGCACGGGGACAAGATCCCCGCGGCCGACAAGTCCGCCATCGAGGACGCGATCAAGGAGGTCCGGGAGGCGCTGAAAGGGGACGACATCGAGCGGACCCAGCGGGCGTCGGACGCCCTGACGCGAGCCTCGCACAAGATCGCCGAAGCGCTCTACCGCGAGGCGCAGGCCAAGCAGCAAGCGGGAGCCTCGGCCGGGCCCGGCGCGGCCGACGGAAAGACCAGGACGGCGGAAGGGGAGGTCGTGGACGCGGAGTTCGAGGACCTCGGCGGGAAGCACTGACGGCCGGCTCGGTGTCCCAGGGGCCTTGCCATGCGGAAACGGGACTACTACGACGTCCTCGGCGTAGCCCGGCAGGCGACCATCCAGGACGTCCGCCGGGCGTTCCGGCGCCTCGCGCGGCAGTACTCGCCCGACGTCAACGTGTGGGACGACCGGGCTGCGGGGCTGTTTGAGGAGATCGCGGAGGCCTATCGGGTCCTGAGCGACGCCTCGAGGCGGGCCCTCTACGACCGCCTCGGACATCGGGCGTTCGAGCCCGCAGAGGGACCGGCAGAGGGGGACCGCCGGGGGGAGGACCTGCACTACCCGATCGAGATCGACTTCGAGGAGGCCCTGCGTGGCGTCTCGACGGTTCTCGAGGTCGTGCGCCAGGAGCCCTGCGCCGCGTGCGGAGGGACCGGCGGAGCCGAAGGCGGTCGTGCAATGCGCTGTCCGGCGTGTGAGGGCCGGCCGATACGCATCACGTCGCACGAGGGAATCCCGCTGGCGGCGCGGTGTGACGCGTGTGGCGGGATCGGCTGGCGGCTTCCCGAGCCGTGCGCCGCCTGTGGCGACCGCGGTATCTTGCCGGGACGCGCGCGCGTCCGGGTCGCGATTCCTCCCGGGGTCGACACGGGAGCACAGATCCGCGTTTCCGGCGAGGGTCACGCGCGCCGCGGCCCCGGACACCGCGGGGACCTCGTGGTGATCACGCGGGTCCGGCCGCACCGGTTCTTCACGCGGAAGGGGGACCACCTGTGCTGCGAGGTTCCAATTACGGTCCCGGAGGCGGCGCTGGGCGCGCGCATCCAGATCCCGACCCCCGATGGGCCCGCCATGATCACGGTGCCGGCCGGGACGCAGAGCGGTCAGGTCTTCCGGCTCCGCGGGAAGGGCTGTCCCCGGCTGGACCGGGACGGTCGCGGGGACTTACTGGTCGCGGCACGCGTGACGATCCCGCGGAACGCCGACTCGACGCTGGAAGAGCTGCTGCGGGCGCTCCAACGACTGTGGCCCGAGGATCCCCGGGCGGCCCTGTGGGGCCCAGGAGGGCAGCGGTGAACGATCCGGGAAAGCCGCTCTACCTCATCGGGGTCGTTGCGGCCATGCTGAAGATTCACCCGCAGACGCTCCGGTTGTACGAGCGAAAGGGTCTGATCCACCCCAGCCGGACGGTGGGACGGACGCGGATGTACTCGGAGGAAGACGTGGACGAGATCCGTCGCATCCTCCGGCTCACGCGCGACCTGGGTGCGAATCTGGCGGGGGTCGAGATCATCCTGAAGATGCGGCGGCAGATGCTCATGATGCAGCAAGAACTCGAGGAGCAGGCGTCGTACGTCCGCCAGCAGCCTGGCGCGGAGCTGCCGGACGAGGGTGCCGACCGGGCAGCCTTGGTCCGCGTGGCCGACCGGCGGCTGCAAAAGCTCGATGTCTTCTAAGCGACATCGACGCCGCACAAAGGATCGGACCAGTCGAGGAGCGACGATGGCACGCTCACGTTCCGTCAAGAGTTCACCCGCCCCACGCGCCGGATCTCGTTCGGCGAAGCGCGCGGCTGCGGTGCCGGCGACGGCCCGTGCGACGAGCCCGGCCGCGGTCGAGGTGAAGAGCCTCGCCGTCGTCCAGTCGGAGCTAAAGGCGCTCCTTCTCGCGAAGCGGGCCGAGCTGGTCGCCAAGCTGCGCGAAGAGCGCGGAGGCCTGCGGGAGGCCATCCAGCGCGAGAAGATTGAGGGGACGCCCTTCGGCGACCGGCCCGCGCTGAGCCCCGACGACGAAATGGGGTTTGCCGTGGCCGACCGGCGGACCGAGATGTTGGCCCAGATCGATCTGGCCCTGAAGAAAATGGAAGAGGGCAGCTACGGCCGGTGCGAAGTCTGCGAGGAGCCCATCAACATCATCCGGTTGCGTGTGCACCCCTTCGCGGTCCGCTGCACGCGGTGCCAAGAGGCGTGGGAACGCGATCAGTCCCGAGGGGCGGCGCGCGCCCGCAGCCTAACCGAAGAGCCGGCATGAGGCAGCACCCGATCACGATCGAGACAATGCCGGAGACCGAGGGGAACGCGCGGCCGGACACGCCGGACGAGCTCCCCATCCTCCCGCTCCGCGAGGCGGTGCTTTTCCCCCAGGCCGTGCTCCCGCTGGCCGTGGCCCGCCCGTCCTCCGTGCGACTCGTCGACGAGGCCGTTCTGGGGGCACGGCTCATCGGCGTGGTGACCCAGCGGGACGCCACGCAGGAGACGCCGACGGCCGGCGACCTCCACGGGGTCGGCACGGTCGCCGTCATCCACAAGATGCTCAAGCAGCCGGATGGCACGATCCGGTTGATCGTCCAGGGGCTCGAACGGGCTCGCGTTGTCGAGTTCACGCGAACGGCTCCGTACTTCGAGGCGCGCGTAGAGGGGCTGGCGGACATCCAGCCGGCCCCGGATGACCTCGAAGCTGAGGCACTGGGGCGACAGGCGTTGGCGCTGTTCCGGCAGATCGTGGAGCTTTCCCCGATGCTCGCGGACGAGCTGGTCACGCTCGTGTCCAGCGCCGGCGAGCCGGGCCGGATGGCCGACCTCATCGCCGCGGTCTTGCCGTCGCTCACGACCGAACGGAAACAGACGTTACTCGAGACGCGTGCAATCAAGGCCCGGCTGAGCCTCCTGGTGGAGGCGCTCGCGAAGGAGGCAGAGGTTCTCGCGCTGAGCTCGAAGATCCAGTCGCAAATCCAGAGCGAGATGAGCAAGACCCAGCGCGAGTACTACCTCCGCGAGCAGATGAAGGCGATCCAGAAAGAACTCGGGGAGGGCGACGAGCGCACGCAGGAGATCGCGGAGCTCCGGCAGAGGATCGAGGCGGCCGGTATGTCGGAGGAGGCTCACCGAGAGGCCCTCCGGGAGCTGGACCGGCTGGCGAAGATGCCGCCCGCTGCGGCCGAGTACACCGTGGCCCGGACGTATCTCGAGTGGCTGGTCTCCCTGCCGTGGCAGAAAGAGACCCGCGACGAGATCGACCTGGTCCGCGCGCGGGCCGTGCTCGACGAGGACCACTGGGGGCTCGAGAAGGTCAAGGACAGGATCCTCGAGTACCTGGCCGTGCGGAAGCTCCGGCCCGAAGGGAAGGACCCGATCATCTGCTTCCTCGGGCCGCCGGGTGTGGGTAAGACGTCGCTCGGTCGCTCGATCGCCCGTGCGCTGCGGCGAACATTCCACCGCATCTCGCTCGGCGGCATGCGGGACGAAGCCGAGATCCGCGGCCATCGCCGCACGTACATCGGGGCGCTGCCCGGCCAGATCATCCAGGGGCTCCGGCGGACCGAGTCTCGCAATCCCGTGTTCATGCTGGACGAGGTCGACAAGCTGGGACACGACTTCCGGGGCGATCCGGCCTCGGCGCTCCTCGAGGTGCTGGACCCCGAGCAGAACTCGACGTTCCGAGACCACTACCTCGACGTGGCGTTCAACCTCTCGCGGGTCCTGTTCATCACGACGGCGAACATCCTCGATCCGATCCCGCCCGCGCTGCGCGATCGCATGGAGGTGATCCAGCTCGCGGGGTATACCGAGGACGAAAAGGTCCAGATTGCCCTTCGGCATCTCTGTCCGAAGCAGGCGACCGACCACGGCCTCACGCTGAACCAGGACATCACCTTCACCGAAGAGGCGCTCCCGCTCCTCGTGCGGAGCTACACCCGGGAGGCCGGGGTTCGGAACCTCGAGCGCGAGCTCGCCTCCCTCTGCCGGAAGGTGGCGCGGCGGCGCGCGGAAGGCGACACGGAGCCGGTCACCATGACTCCGGAGCGCGTGACCGCCCTCCTCGGGGCGCCACGCTTCCTCCTGGACGAGGAACTCGAAGAGAGCACCCGGATGCCCGGGGTCGCCGTGGGGCTCGCGTGGACCGCGGCCGGCGGTGACATCCTCTTCGTCGAAGCGTCGAAGATGCGGGGCGGGAAGTCGCTCACCCTTACGGGGCAGCTCGGGGACGTCATGAAGGAGTCCGCCCAGGCGGCGGTCTCGTGGGTGCGGGCGCACGCGGCGGAGCTTGGCATCGACCCGGACTTCTGGAGCGCGTACGACCTCCACCTGCACGTCCCCGCCGGCGCCATTCCCAAGGACGGCCCCTCGGCCGGCATCACGCTCGCGACGGCGCTGGTTTCCCTCCTGACGGATCGCCCGGTCCGCCCTCGCCTCGGGATGACCGGTGAGATCACCCTGAGCGGTCGGGTGCTCCCGGTCGGTGGCATCAAGGAGAAGGTCCTCGCGGCTCATCGTGCGGGGATCACGACGGTGATCCTCCCCCGCCAGAATGAGAAGGCCCTCGCGGAAGACGTGCCCGCCGACGTTCGGGCCCGCCTGACGATCCACCTCGTCTCGACCGCCGCCGAGGTGCTGCGGATCGCCTTCCCCGACGAGAGCTGGACGCGGTGGAACCGCGAACACGAACCCGCGCTCGCCGGACGAAGCACCAACTGACGTCCCAATTGGGACGACTCCGCCAAACGTTGACAGCGCGCCGAGCCGTTTCTTAGAATAGCGCCCCATGTTCGGGAAGCGCGGCGCCACGGCGCGCTGGATGGGAGTCCTGGCGGGCCTCCTGCTGGCAGGCTCCGCTGAGGCGGCGACGTTTCGCTTCGAGGACGGAAGGGGTGTGGTGCACTACACCAACGTCCCCTCCGACCCCCGCTACCGTCGCCTCCCGGACTGGTCCGAGCCTCGGCCGACCACCGTGCGCGGCGGCCGACCGGCCGTCCAGGGCCGGCCTGTCACCCCCTATGCCGAGCTGATTCGCCCGACCTCGGG
>CAZDYT010000223.1:0-6572 GCA_964509395.1 uncultured bacterium | reverse complement strand
TACCGGTATCTGTGCCGCCGCCTGTCCCGTTGCGCAATTGGGCCAGCGGCACAGCCCTGCCCAACGTGACGGAAAGCCCGGCCAGTCGCGGCAATTGCAAACCGGTCAAATTGAGTTGCGGCCAATTGTCGAGCGTGCGGTCGCCCAGCAGCAGTTCTTTGACCAGCATCACCCCCGGCACGCGGCCGAGGGCCTCCGCCGCGTAGTGCGCCTTCGCCGCGGACAGGGTCGCCACCTTCCGAAGCCCTTCCTTGCCCACGAGGGCGAGATAGATCGTGGCGCCGAGCGCGACCAGCGCGACGTTCGTGCAGATGTTGGAGGTCGCCTTCTCGCGGCGGATGTGCTGCTCCCGCGTCTGGAGCGTGAGGACGAAGCCGCGCCGGCCGTCCTTGTCCACCGTGGCGCCCACGAGCCGGCCGGGCATGCGGCGGACCAGCTCCTTCCGGCAGGCGAACAGGCCGAGATACGGCCCGCCGCCCATGAGGGGGTTCCCGAGCCCCTGCCCTTCGCCGACCACGATGTCCGCGCCGACCTCGCCGGGCGGCCGCAGCACCGCGAGCGCGATCGGGTCCACGGAGACGACGAAAAGCGCGCCGCGCTCGTGGGCCAGGGCGGCGGCGGCGCGCAGGTCCTCGAGGCAGCCGAAGAAGTTCGGGTACTGGACCATCACCGCGGCGGTCTTGTCCGAGACCGCCTTCCGGAGCGCGTCCAGATCCGTGACCCCGTCCGTCCACGGGACGGTCTTGATCGGGAGTCGCGGGCCCGCGCAGTAGGTGCCCACGACCCGACGCGCCAGCGACGAGACGGCACCCGACACGACGATCTGCTCGCGGTCGGTCACGCCGTGCGCCATGAGCGCCGCCTCGGCGAGCGCCGAGCCCCCGTCGTAGACCGAGGCGTTCGTGACGTCCATCCCGGTCAGCTCGCAGATCATCGTCTGATACTCGTAGATCGTGCGGAGCGTCCCCTGGCTGGCCTCGGGCTGATAGGGAGTGTAGGCGGTGAAGAACTCCGACCTGAGGAGCAGGTGGTTGATCGCGCTCGGGACGTAGTGGTCGTAGGCCCCGCCACCCAGGAACGACACGTACTCCCCGGCATGCGCGTCCTTCTCTGCGAGCGCGCGGAGGTGGGCGACCAGCTCGGCCTCGGCGAGGGCGGGCGGGATCGCGAGGTCCCGACCGAGCCGCGCCTTCGACGGGATCCGCTCGAGGAGCGCCTCGGTGTCCGAGACGCCGATGGTCCGCCACATCTCGGCCCGCAACGCCGCGGTGGTGGAAAGGTACCGCATCGTCTCGCCGTGCCGCATCAGTGCCCCCCGGCCGTCTTGAGGTAGGCTTCGTAGTCCGCCGCGGTCATGAGGGCGTCCAGCTCCTTCGGGTTCGACAGCGCGATCACGATCAGCCACCCGGCGCCGTAGGGGTCCTGGTTCACCTGCTCCGGATGCTCCGCCAGGTTCTGGTTCACCTCGACGACCTCACCCGAGAGCGGCGCGTAGAGGTCCGAGACCGCCTTCACGGACTCGACGACGCCGAAACTCTGCATCTGCCGCACGCGGGTCCCGACCTTCGGAAGCTCGACGAAGACCACGTCGCCGAGCTGGTCCTGCGCGTAGTGGGTGATGCCCACGCGGGCGCGGATGCCGTCCACCCGAGCCCACTCGTGCTCCCGCGTGTAGCGGAGATCGGCCGGATATATCGCCATGCGCCGTCCTCCTGAGTGTGGCTACCTCTTGACCTTGGGCGGGTAGAACGGGGTCTTCACCACCCGCGCCTTCTGGGGGCGCCCCCGCACCTCCACCTCGATCTCCGTTCCGACGGCGCCGAGCGATGCCGCGACGTAGCCGATGCCGATGTAGCGATCCACCGAGGGTCCATATGACCCGGAGGTGACGTAGCCGACCTCGGCGCCCCCGTGGAGGATGCGGTACCCGTGGCGCGCCACCGCCCGATCCACCATCTCGAGCCCGACCAGCCGCCGCCGCGGCCCCTCCGTCTTGACGCGCTCGACCGCCGCCTTGCCGATGAAGTCGCCCCTCTCGAGCTTCACCACCCAGCCGAGGCCGGCCTCCAGCGGGTTCGTGGTCTGGTCGATGTCGTTGCCGTAGAGGGCATACTTCATCTCGAGGCGGAGCGTATCCCGCGCCCCGAGGCCGATCGGCGCCACCCCGTCCCGCTTCCCCTCGGCCAGGAGGGCCTCCCACACCGACTCCGTCTTGTCGGCGGGGAGGTAGAGCTCGAAACCGTCCTCCCCGGTGTATCCCGTGCGCGAGATGATTGCCGGCACGCCCGCCACGCGCCCCCGCGCGCCGCGGTAGTAGCGGATCTCCGTCACGTCGACGTCGCCGAGCCGTCCGACGAGGGCTTCCGCCTTCGGCCCCTGCACCGCGATCAATCCCGTCTCGGCGCTGACGTCCGTCGCCGCGACATCCATCTGGTCGCGGTGCCTTCGGCCTGCGGCCTCCGGTCCACCGCCCCCCTCTGGCTCGTCCAGGTGGCTGGTTACCCACGCCCAGTCCTTGTCGATGTTGGCGGCGTTCACCGTCATCATGTAGTGCGCGTCGCCGAGCCGGCAGAGCGTGAGATCGTCCACGATCCCGCCGTCCTCGTCGCAGAGGAGCGAGTACTGGACCTGGCCGACGTCGAGAGCACTGACGTCGTTCGTCGTGAGCCGCTGGAGCGCCTTCCGGGCGTCACGCCCCCGAAACTCGAACTCGCCCATGTGGCTCACGTCGAAGCAGCCCACCGCGGCCCGGACGGTCCGGTGCTCCTCGACGATCCCGCTGTACTGGACCGGCATGTCCCACCCGCCGAAGCCGATCATCCGGGCGCCGAGGCGGAGGTGCGCCGCGTGGAGAGGCGTGCGCTTCAGGGACGCCGTGTCAGGCTGGGCCATTCAGCGCGCTCCTTGGCTCGGGCGACGGCTCGACGTGGGCGCGCTGCTCAGGGGTGGGCGCGCGCAACGAGCGCTATTATCCCCTCGCCCGCATCGCTTTTCAACCACCGCTCCGTCAGGGCACCACCTCGATCTCGATGACCGCCGGCTCGCTCCGCTCCCGTTCGTCCGTGACGAGCGTCAGGGTGATCCGTTTCCAGCCCGCGGTCGAAAAGGCGACGGGGACCGTCATCTCACCCGCCTCGCGCCCGAACGCTCGCGCCACGACGCCGAACTCCCGCTCGCGCGTCGAGCGTGAGATGGCCGGGCCGTCGATGTCCTCGGTCGCCTGCACGACGGCGACGACGTTGGCGAGCGGGGCGCGGTACACGAGGCGGATTTCGCCCGCCATCCCGACCCCAAGCCGCGGCGGGGCGGCGACGTCCACGATCACCGGCAGCTCCGCCTCTCCGGCCACCGCCGCGGCCGCCAGGGCAAGCACGATCAGGAGGGCGATGCGCACCGGAGCGCCTTTCCCCAGGCTTCCTCACCCCGACCTCTCCCCCGGTGGGGAGAGAGGGAAAGGGGGAGGTTTCGGCGGGGGCCGTCGAGGCCCCCTCCGATGATCTAGACGTCGATCTGCGCGCGCTGGAGCTTGCCCGAGTAGTCGATGTAGACCGTCTTCCACTCGGTCATGATGTCCAGCACGGTCCAGCCACCCTCGCGGTGGCCGTTCCCCGTCTGCCGGACCCCGCCGAACGGGAACTGGATCTCCGCCCCGATCGTGGACGCGTTGACGTACGCGATGCCGGTGGCGATGTCCTGAATCGCCTGGAACGCCTGGTTGATGTCCCGGGTGTAGATCGCCGAGGAGAGCCCGTAGTGGGTGTTGTTGCAGATCTCGACGGCCTCTTCGAGGCTCCGAGCCCGGAGGACCGCCACGCTCGGCCCGAAGATCTCCTCCCGCGCGATCCGCATCTTGGGATCGACGTCGTCGAAGACCGTCGGCTTGTAGAAGAAGCCCTTCCGGAGCTCCCCCTCGGTGGCGATCTCGCCGCCGACGAGCACCCGCGCGCCCTCGCCGCGCCCCACCTCGGTGTACTCGTGGATGCGCCGGAGCTGGGTCTCGTTGATCACCGGGCCCACGTCGGTGGTCTCGTCCAGCCCGGAGCCGAGCTTGAGCCGCTTCGCCCGCTCGAGGAACTGCTGCGTGAACGCTCGGTGCACCTTGTCGTGAACGATCACGCGGCTCGCGGCGGTGCAGCGCTGGCCGGACGTGCCGAAGCCGCCCCAGACCGCCCCGTCCACGGCGAGGTCGAGCGGCGCGTCGTCCATGACGATGATGGCATTCTTCCCCCCCATCTCCAGCGAGACCTTCTTGTAGGTCTCGGCCGCCACCCTGGCGACGTCGCGACCGACCTCCGTCGAGCCGGTGAAGGAGACGAGATTCACGCCCGGATGCCGGACGAGGGGCGCCCCGGCCTCCTCACCGAAGCCGTGCACCAGGTTCACCACGCCCTTGGGGAGCCCCGCTTCCAGCAGGATCTCGAGGAACGTGTGGGCCATGAGGGGCGTGTCCTCGGCCGGCTTGAAGGCGACCGTGTTCCCGCAGACCAGGGCGGGGAAGAGCTTCCAGGTCGGGATCGCCAGCGGGAAGTTCCAGGGCGTGATCGCCGCCACGATGCCGACCGGGACGCGCATCGCCACGCCGAACTTCGCGGGCAGCTCGCACGGGACCTGGTGCCCGAACAGCCGCCGTCCCTCGCCGGCCGTGTAGTAGGCCGTGTCGATCCCCTCCTGGACGTCGCCCCGCGCCTCCGCCAGGACCTTGCCCATTTCCCGGGTCATGAGCCGCGCCAGCTCCTCCTTCCGCCGGACGAGGACCTCCCCGGCGCGGAAGATGATCTCGGCCCGGCGGGGCGCCGGCACGAGCCGCCACGTCCGGAAGGCCTCCCGCGCCGCCGCAACGGCGCGGTCCACGTCGGTCGCGTCCGAGCGCGGGAAGACGCCGAGGACGTCGTCCCGGTTGGCCGGGTTGATGTCCTCGAAGGTCCGTCCCGATGCGGCCGGCACCCACTCGCCCCCGATGTAGTTCCGATACGTCGTCGGCATGCCGCACCTCCTTGTGGACACGTCCCACCGGCCGTGCCCCACCTCCTTCAGTCTACGTCGGTGGGCTCGCCCAGTCAGCGAAGATACGAGTGCGAGAACGCCCCGGCGTCCTCATGGACCTGGGCGGCGAACCGGTCGAGCCGGAAGGGCCGGAGGTCCGTCAGGCTGGACTCGCCCGTCGTGATCAGATCGGCCATGAGGCGGCCGACGGCGGGGGAGAGCTTGAAGCCATGGCCGGACATGCCGACCGCGACGTAGAAGCCGCCGACCGGCGTCTCGGCGAGAATCGGCATCCAGTCGGGCGAGATGTCGAAGGCCCCGGCATACCCGCGCTGGTAGCGGGCGTCGCCGAGCGCCGGGATGCAGCGGCTCGCGCGCTCCATGATGCGGGCGACCTCGTCGAAGGCGACGTCGGCGCCGAGCGCCTCCGGGTCCATCGGGTGGTTCGGCTCGTCGGCGTCGAGGAAGCCGGTCAGCGTGAGCCCACCCGTCTCGGGTCGGAGGAAGGTGCCGCTGGCGAGGTCCAGGTACACGGGGTGCGGCCGCCCGAAGCTCGACGTCCGCTCGATGATGAAGACCGGGTGGCGCCCGATGACGATGGGGAGCGACACGCCGGCCATGGCCGCCACCTGGTGGCACCAGAGCCCGGCGGCGTTGATGACGACGCCGGCCGCGATCTCCTCGCCGGCCGCCGTCACGACGCCCGTCACCCGGTCCGCCGCCGTCCTGAGGCCCACGACCTCGGCCATCTGCTCGATCACCACACCGAGCCGGCGGGCGGCCGCCGCAAAGCCGGTCGTCACGCCCGTCGGGTCGCCGTAGCCCGACTCGGGCTCGTAGACGGCCGCCCCGACGGCGAAGGGATCGATGCGCGGGTCGAGCTCCCGGATCTCCTCGGGCGAGAGCAGGCGCGCCTGGATGCCGATCTCCCGCTGAGCCGCCAGGGTCCTCGCGAGCGCGTCCCGCTGGGCGGGAGCGACGGCGATGACGGCGCCGCACTGGACGTACCCCGCGTCCCCCCCGGTCACCTCGCGGAAGTTCTGGAAGACCCGCAGCGAGTGGAGGACCATGCGCGAGGTCTCCAGGGTCGGATAGAGCTGCCGCATGACCCCCACCGATCGGCCGGTGCCGCCCGAGGCGAGGAAGCGCCGCTCGAGCACGACGACGTTCCGCACGCCTCGCTCGGCGAGGTGGAACGCGATCGAGCAGCCGGTGACCCCGCCTCCGACGATCACCACGTCCGCCGTGCGCTTCATCGCCGGACCCAGGACCGTCGACCCCCAGGCCCCACGCCCGCAGCTCCACGGCCTGACCGCGGTGGGTGGCCCGGGCGCGGTCGTAGGCCAGGCGGCCGGTAGCGGCGTCCTCCGCGGCGAAGCCGACCGACTCGAAGCAGGTGATCTCCTCGGCAGTCAGCCGCCCGGGCTTGGCTCCGGTGACGAGGTCGGACAGCTCTCCGAGGACGTGGGTTCGCGTGATCGCGCCTTCCCCGGACACATTGACCACAAGTTTGGTGGTTCAAGGATCTCTAGCGCGACCTATTCACGAATGCCGCGGCACGGGCGGGTCCTGCCGCGGCGAACAGCCCA
>CAZDYT010000222.1:0-6584 GCA_964509395.1 uncultured bacterium | reverse complement strand
AGTATCTGGGGGGCCCCCTTCGGCGCGGCGGCCATCACGATCCTGGCGGAGGCGATCCGGCGGGTCATGCCCCTCCTGCTCTCCTACGCCTCGGGCGAGCACGAGGTGATCGCCTACGGCGTCATCCTCGTCGTGATCATGATCTTCATGCCCGAGGGCCTCGTGGTCGGCCTGCGCGCGGCGCTCCGGCCCCGGCCGCGGTCGGGCACCCCGTGAGCCGGACCCTCCTCTCCGCGCGCGGACTCCGGAAGGCCTTCGGCGGCGTCGTGGCCGTCGCCGACGTGAGCTTCGACGTGCCGGCCGACGACATCCTTGCCATCATCGGGCCGAACGGCGCCGGGAAGACCACCATCTTCAACCTGATCACCGGCCTCGTCCCCCCCGACGGCGGGGACATGCGCTTCGGCGATCGGACACTCGGCGGCCTGGGCACCTGGCAGCGGGCGGCGCTCGGGATCGCCCGCACCTTCCAGAACCTCCAGGTCTTCGCCAACATGACCGTGCTCGAGAACGTCATGGTGGGGCGGCATCTCAGGAGCCGCGCCGGGCTCCTGGCCGCCGCCCTCGGCGCGCCCTGGGCGCGGCGGGAGGAGCGCCGCATCCGGGAGCAGGCGCTCGGCTATCTGGCCGAGCTCGGGCTGGCCGGGCGCCGCGACGATCCGGCCGGCAGCCTGCCCCTCGGCCAGCAGCGGCTCCTCGAGATCGCCCGGTGTCTCGCGACCGAGCCGACCCTCCTGCTCCTCGACGAGCCGGCGGCCGGGTTGAATCCTGCCGAGATCGAGACGCTCGGGGCGCTGATCCGCGCGCTCCGCGCGCGGGGCATGACGATCGTCCTGGTCGAGCACTTCATGGACCTCGTGATGGGCATCTCGGACACCGTGCTCGTCCTCAACTACGGCCGCGTGCTGGCCCAGGGCTCCCCCGTGGCGGTCCAGAACGACCCGGCGGTGGTGGACGCGTACCTCGGGGTCGAGGTGGCCGATGCTTGAGGTCGAGGAGCTGTCGGTGGCCTACGGCGCCATTCAGGCGCTGCGCGGCGTCAGCCTCCGGGTCCGCGAAGGGAGCATCGTGACGCTGATCGGGGCCAACGGAGCAGGCAAGACGACGCTGCTGCGGACCATCTCCGGCCTCCTCCGCCCGGGAGCCGGGCGGATCCGCTTCACCGGCCGGGAGATCACGGGCCTGGAGGCCGAAGCCAACGTCCGGCTCGGGATCTCCCACGCCCCCGAGGGACGCCAGAACTTCGCGGCGCTCAGCGTGCGCGACAACCTGCTCATCGGCGCGTACCCGATCTATCGGCGGGGGGGCCGCGCCGCGGTGCTCGAGGACCTCGAGCGCGTGTGTACCCTCTTCCCGGTCCTCCGCGAGCGCCAGCGTCAGCTGGCCGGCACGCTCTCGGGGGGCGAGCAGCAGATGCTCGCCGTCGGGCGCGTCCTCATGGCGCGGCCGCGCCTCCTGCTCCTGGACGAGCCCTCCATGGGGCTGGCGCCCATCGTGCTGGAGCAGATCTTCGACACGATCCGGGACATCAACCGCCAGGGGACCACGATCCCCCTGGTGGCGCAGAACGCCTCCATGGGGCTGGCGCCCCTGGTGGTCCAGGAGATCCTCCGGCAGATCCGGCGCCTGCCCGAGGCGGGCACCACGGTCCTCCTGGTCGAGCAGAACGCGCGGAGCGCGCTCGCGATCGCCCATCGCGGCTACGTGATCGAGACCGGACGGGTCGTCCTGGAGGGAAGCGCCGCGGAGCTCCGCCGCGACCCGCGCGTCCAGGCCGCGTATCTCGGCCGCGCGGCGCGAGACGCCCGAACGACCTGATCGCCTCAGGGGGCAGGCTGCGCGACCCCGAGTGGCGGCTCCACCCACACCGACGAGTCCGGTTGATTCCGAGCCTGACGGCTCGAACAGCTCGACACCGTTACCGCTCTGTCGGCGGGAGCAGAGAACACCAGCTGGGCATTCAACACCGGACAGGCCAGCCAGAGCCCCGCGGCGGCCGCCGTCGCGGGAGTCCGGCCACCCTACGCGCTGACGGCCTGCGCCTCCTTCACGTTGAGCAGGTCGCCGAGCCCGTCCCCCACGAAGTTGATGCTCAGCACCACCAGCATGATCGCGAGCCCCGGGAAGACGCCCAGCCACCAGGCCTCGACGAAGAACGGGCGCGCGTCGTTGAGCACGAGTCCCCACGTCGGCGTGGTGGGCTTGACCCCGAGGCCGAGGAACGACAGCGCCGCTTCCGCCAGGATCGCGTACGAGACGGCGACCGTCGCCTGGACGATGATCGGTGAGACGGCGTTCGGCAAGATGTGCCGGAACATGATCCGTGCGTCCGACGTGCCGGCGGCGCGCGCGGCGGCGACGAACTCCTCCTCGCGCAACGCGAGCACCATGCCGCGCGTGATCCGCGCGAAGTCGTCGACGTAGGCGAGCGTGACGGCGACGACGACGTTGAGCAGGCCGGTGCCGAACACCGCGACCAGCGCGACCGCGATGATGAAGTTCGGGAAGGCCCACTGGAGGTCGATGTAGCGCATGACGAGCATGTCGACCCAGCGCCCGTAGTAGCCGGCGACGAGCCCGAGGATCACGCCGGCCCCCGCGGCCAGCGCGACGGTGAGCACGCCGACGAAGAGCGAGACTCGCGAGCCATAGATGATCCGGCTCAGGAGGTCCCGCCCGAGGTCGTCGGTGCCGAGGGGATGGGCACGGTCCGGCGGCAGCAGGATGTCCGCAGTCTGGTCGATGGGGTCATACGGCGCGACCCACGGCGCCACGAGGGCACACGCCCCCGCGACCAGGAGGACGGCGAGCCCGAACAGCGCGCGCTTGTCGCGGCCGAGCCGCCGGGCGAGGCCGCGGCTCCGGGCCCGCGTCCCGTCGCCCGCGGCCCGCGGCGCGGCGCCCACGGCCGGGCCGATCGCCATCAGCCGCTGTAGCGGATCTTCGGGTTGACGAGGGCGTAGAGCACGTCCACGACGATGTTCGTGAAGACGAAAATGCCGGCAATGACGATGATCGCGCCCTGCACGATCGGGAAGTCGCGGTTCAGGATCCCCTCGATGACGAGGCGACCGACCCCCTTGATCGCGAAGACGTTCTCAGAAATCACCGCCCCCGCGAGCAGGAGAGCGAACGCGATGCCCATCACCGTGATCACGGGGATGAGGGCGTTGGCGAGCGCGTGGCGGTTGATCACCACCCGCTCCCGGAGCCCCTTCGCCCGCGCGGTGCGGACGTAGTCCTCTTGTAGCACGTCGAGGAGCGCCGCCCGGGTCATCCGGGCGACGATGGCCGCGAACGGTGTGCCGGTGGCGATTGCCGGCAGGATCAGGTGCGAGAGCCACGGCCACACTCCGACCGCCAGAGGCTCGTAGCCGAACGCCGGGAAGACCCGGAGCTGCACGGCGAAGACGATGATCAGGACGATGCCCAGCCAGAAGCTCGGCATCGACAGCCCGAGGAACGCGAGCACGGTCAGGGCGTGATCGGCCGCGGAGCGCCGGCGCACGGCCGACACGATGCCTGCCGGGACCGCGAGCGCGACCGCCACGAGAAAGGACAGGCACGCGAGCGAGAGCGTCCGCGGCAGGGCCTCACGGACGAGCGTCGCGACCGGCTGCTTGACCCAGATCGAGTGCCCGAGGTCCCCGCGGAGCACGCGGCCCAACCACCAGCCGTACTGCACGACGAAGGGACGGTCGAGTCCCATCGTTCGCCGGATCTCGGCGACGGTGGCCGGGTCGGCGTCGAGGCCGACCAGCGCGCGCACCGGATCCCCCGGCACCGCGCGCATGGCAAAGAACACGAGCGTCGCGACCGCCCACATCACCACGAGGCCGTAGACGATGCGGCGGACGATGTACGCCTGCATCGGGCGTCGCCGCCCGCGGCGGCCTCAGCTCACCGTGATCGTGTCGAGGTCGCGCAGGCCCGGAATGAACGTGAAGCCGCTCACGTGCTTCCGGTGGGCGACGATGTCCTTCTGGTGATAGAGAAAGGCCCCGGGCGCGTCCCGCGCCAGGAGGTCCAGGATCTCGTTGACGACGCGCTTGCGCGCGGCCACGTCGGTCGTGCGCCGCTGGAGCGCGTTCAGCTCGTCGACCTTGGGGCTCGAGTAGCAGAAGCCGTTGAACTTGGCTTTCGTCGGGAAGTAGTCGTCGATCGAGTCGTCGGGGTCCGGATCGGCGTACGACCCGATGAGCGAGAGCTCGTAGACCCCCTTCAGGTACCGCTGCACCCAGACCGGGAAGTCGACCACCTCGAGCTCGAACTCGATGTTCAGGGCCTTCCGGTAGATGTCCGCGAGCACCTCGCCCAGGCGGCGGTACGCCGGCGCGGTGAGGAGCTTCATCTTGAAGCCGCCCGCGTAGCCCGCCTCGGCGAGGAGGCGCTTCGCCTCGTTGAGATCGTAGCGCTGCGGGCTCACCTCACCGAGATCGCTCCAGTAGAGCTTCTGCGCCTTGTTGACCGGTCCGTAGGCCGGTACGCCGAGGCCGAAGAGGGCTCGCTTGATCATCTCGTCCCGGTTCACGGCCTTCGCCATCGCGAGCCGGACGCGGACGTCGTCGGTCGGGAGCTTCTCCTTGCCGATCTTCTCGCGCTTCTCGTCCGGCGGGCAGAGGTTGAACCAGAGCGGCTCGAAGCCCGGGTGGTCCTGGACGAGCACCACGAGGTCGGGATTCGCCTTGACCCTCGCGTAGAGGGCCTCGGGCACCTGGTTGACGAAGTCGACCTGGCCGGACTCGAGCGCGGAGATGAGCGTCGCCGACTCCTCGATGTTGAAGATGGTGACGCGGTCGACCCTCGGGCGGTCCTTGAGGTAATAGTCGGGGAACTTCTCCAGCACGAGCCGCTCGCCCAGGCGGTGCTCGACGATCCGGAATGGGCCGGTGCCCACGGGCCGGCGGTTGTGACCGTCCTTCCCGAGCTCCCGCACCGCGCGCTGGTTGACGATCGTCAGCGCACGACCGCTGCTTCGCTCGGTGATCTTCATGAGAAACGAGGCCGCGGGCACCTTCAGATGAAACCGTACCGTGTGGTCGTCGAGCTTCGCCAGCCGGTCGATCGGGTCGAGGACGGGCTTGTGCGGCGACGCGGTCGCCGGGTCCCGCGTGCGGTTGAAGGTGTAGATCACGTCGTCGGCCGTGAAGCGATCGCCATTGTGCCAGCGCACCCCCTGGCGGAGATGGAACGTCCAGGTCAGGCCGTCGGGCGTCACTTCCCACCGCTCGGCGAGGTCCCCGCGCGGCGTCAGGTCGACATCGACATGCGTGAGCCCGCCCATGACGTTGCTCGCCACCATGAAGTAGACAGCGAGGTTCTGGTACGCCGGGTCGAGGTTCGCGAACTCCCGGATGTTCCAGCCGATCTTGAGCTCGCCCCCCGGCCGGCCCTGCGCCGCCGCGGGACGCGCCGCAAGCATCCGCGAGAGCGTGCCGACGGCGCCCGCGCCCAGGGCGACCCGCATGAATCGCCGGCGGTCCATCGCGGCGCTCGACAGCTCGTCCCAGCGGAGACCGAGGCTCGGGTCGGCCGGGTCGAAGTCGGCTGCCCAGCGGAGGTCGTCCTGAAGCGGGGGATCGGTCGACATGGCGGGCCTCCTGGCGTCTCGGCGCTTCTCGGCGCGGCGGTCACCGCGCGGACGCATCATCGGCGGGGGCCAGTGCGCGCGCTCTCGGCACCACGCGAGCGGAGTGTAAGG
Source organism: uncultured bacterium (assembly GCA_964509395.1). Taxonomy (GTDB): domain Bacteria; phylum Methylomirabilota; class Methylomirabilia; order Rokubacteriales; family DASRDR01; genus CAZDYT01. The sequence goes on along the minus strand of CAZDYT010000222.1, from coordinate 883 downwards.
CGGCGTCCGCTCGGGTGTCAAGGGCGCGCCTTCGGTAACCAAAATCTTGAGTTGATGCGCTCGGCCTCGGGCTCGCCATCGTGCGCCACCCGTGGAGCTCCACGGGGGCACGGTCGTGGAGCCAGAGGCCCGGCCCTATTCCTGGTGCCGGAGGCGGGGGTCGAGGTACTCGCGGAGCCAGTCGCCGACGAGGTTGATCGACAGCACCGTCAGCATGAGGGCCAGGCCGGGGAAGATGGCCATCCACCACCCCGCCCGCATGTACTCCCGCCCGTCCGCCAGCATGATGCCCCAGCTCGGGATCGCTGGCTGGACGCCGAGGCCGAGGAACGTGAGGCTGGCCTCGGCGACCATATAGCTGGCCACGTTGAAGGTGGCCAGCACGATGACCGGCGTCATCACGTTGGGCAGGATGTGGCGGAAGACGAGGACGAGCGACCGGCTGCCGAGGGCGCGGGCCGCTTCGACGTACTCCTTTTCCTTGACCGAGAGCGCCTGGCTCCGGACGACCCGGCCGTAGCTGACCCACCCGGTCACCCCCAGGATCAGGATCACGTTGAGCAGGCCGCCCCCGACCACCGCGACCACGGCGATGGCGAGCAGGATGAAGGGGAAGGCGAGCTGCACGTCGGCGACGCGCATGACGAGCGCATCGAGGCGCCCGCCCTGGAAGGCCGAGATGAGTCCCAGGGACACCCCGAGGGTGCCCGAGATGAGGACGGCCGTGATGCCGACGATCAGTGACACGCGGGACCCGTAGATGGTCCGGGAGAGGACATCCCGCCCGAGCTGGTCGGTCCCCAACAGGTTCTCGGTCGTCCCCCGCTCGGCCCAGACGGGGGGGCGCAGGCGTTGGGTGATCTCGGCCTGCACGGGTTCGTGC
>CAZDYT010000221.1:0-6588 GCA_964509395.1 uncultured bacterium | reverse complement strand
CTCCACGCGCTGCGCCCTCAGCTCGTGGGCGGCTGCCGCCCGCTTCGCCTGGCGGAGTTCCTGGGGGCCGGCTGGCGAGTCCTCCACCATGAGGCGGTATGCACGTTCGGCATCTCGACCGAGGTGCTCATCGCGACGTGAGGCCCGCGGGAAGCCGGGGTGAGGGCCCCGGGGCGGGGCGGCCGGCAGGCCCGCGGGAGGCCCGTCCGCCGCGGATGCCCCGTCGGGGGGGCCGGAGCCGTCCTCCACGGTCGTATTGACGCCCCCCGCGCGTTGACGTAGGCTCGGGGACACGCAGACGGAGCCGTGGGGCCGCCCGGCCACCGCCGGCGTACCCCCCCGAGTCACCCCGACAGGAGGGCCGGACCGTCATGAGCGAGCTTATGCCGGAGCGGGATCCCGGGCGCGACACGTTCCCGAAGCTGGTCAAATTCAACGCGGAGCGGATGGCGCGCAAGGTGGCGATCCGCGAGAAGGACTTCGGGATCTGGCAGTCGTACACCTGGCGCGACTACTACGAGCAAGCCCGGCTCATCGGTCTGGGCCTGGCCGCCCTCGGATTCGCGCGGGGAGACAAGACCGCCATCGTCGGGGACAACCGTCCCCAGCTCTACTGGGCGGTGACGGCGACCCAGGCGCTCGGGGGCGTGGCGGTGCCGCTCTACCAGGACTCGGGGGAGAAGGAGATGGAGTACATCATCGACCACGCCGGAGCGAGGTTCGCCGTGGTCGAGGACCAGGAGCAGGTCGACAAGCTCCTCCACGTGAAGACGCAGTGCCCCGGCCTCGAGTACGTCATCTACGACGACCCGCGGGGATTGCGCGGCTACGCCGAGCCCTTCCTGATGAGCCTGGAGCACCTGCAGGAGCTGGGGAGGAAGTTCGCCCTCGACAATCCCACCTGCTTCGAGGACCAGCTCGCCACGGGCGCCGCCGAGGACATCGCCATCATCTGCTACACCTCGGGCACGACCGGGATGCCGAAGGGGGCCATGCTGTCCCACCGGAACCTCATCGTGACCGCGCGCAACGCCGCCGAGGCGGAGGGGCTGGGCCCCGACGAGGAGATCCTGTCGTATCTGCCGATGGCGTGGGTGGGGGACCACATCTTCTCCTATGCGCAGTCCATCGTGACGGGGTTCGCCATCAACTGCCCGGAGAGCGCGGCGACCGTCCTGCACGACCTGAAGGAGATCGGGCCGACCTACTTCTTCGCGGTGCCCCGGATCTGGGAGAGCATTCTGACCACCGTGATGGTCCGGCTCGAGGACTGCGCGTGGCCGAAGCGGAAGCTCGTCCACTTCTTCCTGAACGTCGCGCAGGAGAGCGAGCGGCGCCGGCTGAGCCGGCGGCCCGTCCCGCTCTGGCGGCGCCTCCTCTACCCGCTGGGGCACCTCTTGGTCTACGGCCCCCTCAAGGACAACCTCGGGATGCGGCGCGTCCGCATCGCCTACACGGCCGGCGAGGCCATCGGCCCCGAGATCTTCGGCTTCTTCCGCTCGCTGGGGATCAACGTCAAGCAGATCTACGGCACGACCGAGGCCAGCGTGTTCATCACCATCCAGAAGGATGGGGACGTTCGGCTCGACACGGTGGGCACGCCGGTCCCCGGGGTGGAGCTCCGCATCTCCGAGCAGGGCGAGGTCTTCTATCGGAGCCCCGGGGTGTTCCAGGGCTACTACAAGAACCCCGAGATGACGCGGGAGACGCTGGAGGACGGCTGGGTCCACTCGGGCGACGCCGGCTTCATCGACCACGACGGCCACCTGAAGATCATCGATCGCGCCAAGGACGTGAGCCGGCTGGCGGAGGGCACGATCTTCGCCCCCAAGTACATCGAGAACAAGCTCAAGTTCTCCCCGTACATCCGGGAGGCGGTGTGCGTGGGGCAGGGGCGGCCCTACGTGGCAGCCCTCCTCAACATCGACCTGGCGGCCGTGGGGAACTGGGCGGAGCGGCGGAGCCTCGCCTATACGAGCTATACGGACCTGAGCCAGAAGCCCGAGGTCTACGAGCTCGTCCGCCAGGAGGTGGTCCGGGTCAACCGGAGCCTCGCCGAGGACGGAGAGACGCGGCGCGCCCAGATCCGGAAGTTCCTCATCCTCCACAAGGAGCTGGACCCGGACGACCAGGAGATCACGCGGACGCGGAAGGTCCGGCGCCGCTTCATCGCGGAGAAGTACGCCGCCCTCATCGAGGCGCTCTACTCGGACAGCGACCGCGCGGCGGTGGACGCCCAGGTCAGGTACGTGGACGGCCGGACCGCCACGGTCCGCGCCGGCCTTCGGATCCGTGAGGTCGAGGTCGTCACGCAGGAGGCGGGGCGGTGAGCGGGGGCTCCAACGGGCGGCCCCTCCTCGAAGTCGAGGCGATCAGCGTCGCCTTCGGCGCCGTCCAGGCGCTCGACCGGGTCAGCCTGGAGATCCGGCGGGGGGAGATCGTCGCGATCATCGGCCCGAACGGAGCGGGGAAGACGACGCTGCTCAACGCCATCAGCGGCTTCTATCACCCGTACGAGGGGCGGATCCTGTTCGACGGCCAGGACCGGACGTACCTGAGACCCTACCAAGTGGCCGCGCTGGGCGTGGCAAGGACCTTCCAGAACGTGGCCCTCTTCAAAGGCATGAGCGTGCTGGACAACATCATGACCGGCCGGCTCCTGAAGATGCGGGGCAGCTTCGTGCTGGAGGCGCTCTACTGGGGGCCGGCCATGAAGCAGGAGCTCGCGCACCGGGCGGTCGTCGAGCGCATCATCGACTTCCTCGAGATCCAGGCGATCCGCAAAACGGTGGCGGGACGCCTGCCTTACGGGCTGCAGAAGCGGGTGGAGCTGGCCCGAGCCCTGGCGGCCGAGCCCCAGCTCCTCCTGCTGGACGAGCCGATGGCCGGCATGAACGTGGAGGAAAAGGAAGACATGTGCCGGTTCATCCTCGACGCCAATGAGGAGTTCGGCACGACGATCGCGCTCGTCGAGCACGACATGAGCGTGGTCATGGACATCTCCGGCCGGGTGGTGGTGCTGGACTACGGCCGCAAGGTCGCCGACGGCCCGCCGCAGGAGGTCCGGACAGACCAGGTGGTCCTCGACGCGTACCTGGGCGTGAGTCATGACTGAGGCCCTGTACGCCGCGACGATCGCGCCGTTCGCCGACATGGTGGCGAGCCCCCGCTTCTTCGTCGAGGTGCTGATCGGGGGCGTCGCGGCGGGGCTCATGTATTCGCTCGTGGCGCTGGGCTTCGTGCTGATCTTCAAGGCCTCGGGCGTGTTCAACTTCGCCCAGGGCGTGATGGTGCTGTTCGCGGCGCTGACGCTGGTCGGCCTGATGGAGCGGCGCGTTCCGGTCATTCCCGCCCTCATCCTCACGATGGGGGCGATGGTCGTCCTGGCGTTCGCCATCGAACGGCTGGTGCTGCGGCCCCTGGTGAACCAGGAGTACATCATCCTGTTCATGGCGACCATCGGGCTGACGTTCTTCCTCGAGGGCTTCGGCGAGATGGTCTGGGGCGCCAACGTCAAGAAGCTGGACGTCGGCATCCCGGACCGGTCGTTCATGGTGGCCGGCGTTCAGATCAACCAGCTGGAGATGTCGGCCGCGATCATGGCTGGGATCCTGGTGGGGGTGCTGGCGGTCTTCTTCCAGCGGACCCGCATCGGCCGGGCGCTGCGGGCCGTGGCCGACGATCACGAGGCCGCGCTCAGCATCGGGATTCCCCTCAAGACCATCTGGGTCGTGGTCTGGTCGGTCGCCGGGCTGGTCGCCATCGTGGCGGGGATCATGTGGGGGGCCAAGAGCGGCGTCCAGTTCAGCCTGTCCCTGATCGCGCTGAAGGCGCTGCCGGTCCTGATCCTCGGCGGCTTCACCTCCGTTCCTGGCGCGATCGTTGGCGGGCTGATCATCGGCGTCGGCGAGAAGATCGGGGAGGTCTACTGGGGCCCGCTCGTGGGCGGGGCCATCGAGAACTGGTTCGCCTACGTTCTGGCCCTGGCCTTCCTCCTCTTCCGGCCGCAGGGGCTGTTCGGCGAGCAGATCATCGAAAGGGTGTGACGGCGTGATCTACCGGGAAGCCGGCCAATTCAAGGCGACCTACGCCAGCGACCAGGCGATCTTCCCGATCGCCCAGGACCGGGTCGTCGTCCTCCTGGCCATGCTGGCCGTGTTCTTGGTACCTCCGCTGGTGGCCAACGAGTACTGGCTACAGGCGATCCTGATTCCCTTCCTGATCTACTCGCTCGCCACGCTCGGGCTGAACCTCCTCACCGGCTACGCCGGCCAGCTCTCACTAGGGACCGGGGGATTCATGGCGGTAGGGGCGTACTCGGCGTTCAAGCTCACCACCGCCTTTCCCCACATCAACATCCTGGCCGTCTTCCTGATCTCGGGGCTCATCGCCGCGGGCGTCGGGCTGCTCTTCGGCATCCCGAGCCTCCGGATCAAGGGGTTCTACCTTGCGGTGGCCACGCTGGCCGCGCAGTTCTTCCTCACCTGGCTGTTCAACAAGGTCCCCTGGTTCGTGAACTACGCGTCGTCGGGGACCATCACGGCCCCGAACCGGAGCGTCTTCGGCGTGATCGTTACCGGCCCTAACGCGACGGCGCCGATGCGGTATCTGGTGGCGCTGGGCTTCGTCGCCGTATTCGCCCTGATCGCGAAGAACCTGGTGCGCGGCCGCATCGGCCGGTCCTGGATGGCGATCCGCGACCGCGACATCGCCGCGGAGATCATCGGCGTGCGCCCGCTCCGGACGAAGCTGCTCGCGTTCGGGATCAGCTCGTTCTACTGCGGCGTCGCCGGCGCCGAGCTGGTCTTCCTGTATCTGGGGAGCGCCGAGACCCTGGCCTTCGACATCAACATCTCGTTCCTTGTCCTGTTCATGGTGATCATCGGCGGCCTGGGGAGCGTCCTGGGATCCTTCCTCGGCGCCGCCTTCATCGTGCTGGTGCCGATCTTCCTGACCAATGCGCCCCACCTCGTCGGGCTCATGCTGCCGGTGGCGCTGCTGAAGCAGGTCGAGCTGATGATCTTCGGCGGGCTCATCATCTTCTTCCTGATCGTCGAGCCGCACGGCCTGGCGCGGCTCTGGCAGATCACCAAGGAGAAGCTCCGGCTGTGGCCGTTCCCCCACTAACGACACACGAGAGGAGAACACCATGAGACTGAGAGGGCTCCTGATCGGCCTGCTGGCCGTGGCCGTCGTGGCCTGGCCGATGTCGGTTCCCGCGCCGGCGCAGGACAAGACGATCTACATCCCGCTCCTGGTCTACCGGACCGGACCCTACGCGCCGAACGGGATCCCGTCGGCCAACGGCTTCAACGACTACTTCGACCTGCTCAACGAGCGCGACGGCGGCATCAACGGCGTCAAGATCGCGTTCGAAGAGTGCGAGATGCAGTACGACACCAAGCAGGGCATCGAGTGCTACGAGCGCCTGAAGGCGAGAGGCCCCGTGCTCGTCAACCCATTCAGCACCGGCATCACGTACCAGTTGATCCCCAAGGCACCCGTGGACAAGGTGGTCGTCCACTCGATGGGCTACGGCATGAGCGCCGCCGCCGATGGGCGCTGGTTCCCCTGGGTGTTCAACTTCCCCATGACGTACTGGAGCCAGGCCTCGGCCTTCATCAAGTACGTCGGCCAGCAGGAAGGCGGAATGGACAAGCTGAAGGGCAAGAAGATCGCCCACATCTATCACAACAGCCCCTACGGCAAGGAGGCGAACCCCACGCTCGAGACGCTTTCCCGGCAGTACGGGTTCGAGCTGACGCTGCTGGCGGTGGACCACCCCGGCCAGGAGCAGAAGGCCACGTGGCTCCAGATCCGGCGGATCAATCCGGGCTGGATCTACATCTCGGGCTGGGGCGTCATGAACCAGGTGGCGGTCAAGGAGGCTGCGGCCATCGGCTTCAAGATGGACCACGTCGTCGGGAACTGGTGGACCGGGACCGAGGTGGACGTGATCCCCGCGGGTGACGGGGCCAAGGGCTACAAGTCCATGACCTTCAACGCCCCGGGCGCCGGCTTCAAGGTCCATCAGGACATCTTCCATTTGCTCTACGACAAGGGGAAGGGCGCCGGCAGGCGGGACGGCGTCGGCGAGGTGCTCTACAACCGCGCCCTCATCAACGGAATGCTCAACACCGAGGGGATCCGCACGGCGATGGGCAAGTTCGGCAACAAGCCCCTCACCGGCGAGCAGGTGCGCTGGGGGTTCGAGCACCTCAATATCACCGAAAAGCGCCTGGAAGATCTCGGCATGAAGGGCCTCGTGCGTCCGGTCCGCGTCACCTGCGAGAACCACGAGGGCAATGGCCTGGCGCTGGTCCAGCAGTGGGATGGCAAGAAGTGGAACCCGGTCTCCGACTGGATCGAGCCGATGCGGGATGTGGTGCGTCCGAAGATCGAGGTCGCGGCGGTGGAGGAAGGCAAGAAGCTCGGCTACACGATGCGCGACTGCTCCAAGGAGCAGTGAGGCCGGCGCCGTGGGCGACGACCCCCGGGACCTGCTGTCGGTCAACAACATCGAGGTCATCTACGACCACGTGATCCTCGTGTTGAAGGGGGTGTCGTTGCGGGTTCCCGAGGGGGGCA